>CBDURI010000515.1:0-1501 GCA_965369435.1 uncultured bacterium | reverse complement strand
GGCAGTCGGCAAGGATGTAGCCTCATCCCCGCAACGGCGGAAGGCCCAAGCCGCGAGGCGTTGGCCATCGCGATTCGCAAGCTCATCGAGGGAAAGTGCGGCGACGTTTCGGTATCTAGGCGCGATACAGCCGCGCTGTTCAATCCTGGAATTTAGCAGTACCATTGTCAGGCGCGTGCTGTGACTTGGTGGTCAGCGGCACGCTGCGTTGATCAATGTCGAAAGTGCACTCCCAGACTTCCCTCAGCGACATCATCGGTGAGGATTTCGGTCCATATCGCTTGGTCCGGCGTTTGGGCGTGGGGGGCATGGCGGAAACGTACGAGGCCATCCGCCGCGGGCCGAGCGGGTTCGCACAGCACGTGTGCCTCAAGCTGGTGCTCCCCTTCTTCCGGGACAACGAAGACTTCGTGAGGCTGTTCGAGAGGGAAGCACGGCTCGCGGCCAAGTTGCGGCACAGCAACATCGTCGGCGTGATCGACTTCGGCGAGATCGACGGAACACCCTACATGGCCCTCGAGCTCGTAGACGGGGCAGACCTGCGAGTGCTGCTCGACGCACAGGACGGTACACGCCTGCCGCACGAGCTCGTCGCGCTATTCGGACATGACCTCGCCGCTGCCCTCGAACACGCCCACGCTCCTGGTGCCGGAAGAGATGCCGACGGATCCGAAATCGACGCGATCGTGCATCGAGACATCTCGCCAGGGAACGTGCTCGTCAGCCGCCGAGGCGAGGTCTTGCTCTCCGACTTTGGGGTCGCGAAGGCGATCTCGGGTACCTCGCGCAAACAAAGCGCGGTCAAGGGGAAGGTCCCCTATATGTCACCGGAGCAGCTTCGAGCAGAACCGCTCGACGGGCGCGCTGACTTGTTCGCGCTCGGCGTGGTGCTGTTCGAGGCGCTCGGAGGACAGCGTCCCTACGACGGAGCCCACGACCCTGCGACCATCATGTTGACCCTGTCGGGCGATCATCCGTCGCTGCATGGACTCGCGCCGGATGCGCCCCCCGATCTGTGCGACGTGATCGAGAGTTTGCTCCGGCCCGACCGCGACGAGCGACCCGAGAACGCCTCCGTCTTGATCGATCTCCTCGACGAGTTCGTCCCGTCCCAGCGCGCGCGTCGAAAGGTCGGGAAGCTCGTCGCCGACTGCCGCGCCGCGGAGGACCGTCTCAGCAAGAAAGAGGCACTGGCCCTGGCGGCCGCTGCCAAGGTGACCGACCCGCTCCCGAGACAAGGCGGCACCGGAGCTCAGCCGACCGGCGGCGCCTCCTCGATGGCGGGCGCCACCCCACTCGGTGCGCAGGGTCCGGGGTCCGGGGCCCGGACGAAGCGCGGGTTCGGTCGAGTGCTGGCGGGCGCGCTGCTCATCGCGGGCGCTGTCGCTGCGGGGGCGGTGGCGGTGGCGCTTTGGCCAGCAGAGCCGACCGGCGTCCAGGCGAATGCCGAAAGGGAATCGAGAGCGAACGACGTGCTCGGCAATGCGGAGAGCGAGACCGA
>CBDURI010000514.1:0-1517 GCA_965369435.1 uncultured bacterium | reverse complement strand
GTCGCGTTCTCGAAGGTGATCCACTTCTCGGGCGTCCCGGCTTGCCCGTCCTCGGACACCGGCACACGCCAGAGGCCCGGCTCTTCAAAGGTCGTCGCGACGTACAGCGTCCGCTCATCTAAAGAGAACACCATCCCATTGGGGGTCGGTACGCCCGCCACCCAGGTGGACACGTCGCCGTCCCAAGTCACTTCATCGATCGTGTCCTCGCCGATGCTGTCGTCCGAGACCAACATCGTGTCCCATGGGGTGGTCACGACGAAATTCGGCGCGCCCAGACCGGTAGCGATGGGGTCCACGTCGCCCGTCGCGGGATCGATCAACAGAAGCTCGCCCGTGTCGATGGCGGCCGCGATGATTCCACTCGGATCGCTCTCTAGGCCAAGAATGGATTCGGACTCGGCGGCCGGCGCGAAGGTACCCTCCGTCGTGACGGAGAGCAGCTGGTCATCTGCCTCAGTGTCGATCGCGGAAACGAACAGGTTGCCATCGGCGTCGAAGGTGATGCCCTCGGTTCGCATGGGGGTTGGCCCGCCGAACGGCTGCACTTCGCTCACAGCGATGTCGGTCGCGCATGCCCGAGCAGAGCCTCCAGTTCCGGCAGTGCCCCCAGCACCGCCCCCACCCCCAGCGCCACCCGTGCCGCCAGTGCCGCCGCCTTCAGTGGAACTGCAGCCCATGAGTATCGCCAGTGCGGCGGAGCCAAGGATCAAGCACTTGTTCATCGGTCACCCTCTCGTTGGTTGGAAGCGCAGCCTATCTGCCCGCGCGCGCCCTGTCACGCCACGGCCCGGCTATTGCTCGATGCAGTAGAGGCGGAGCTCCGTGGAGCAATCGGGCGTGGCGCTCTGAGTCCAGCCCGCGCCTATCGTCGCGGTCGATCCGCACAACGCAAACCCATCCGATCCGCTGGCGAAGGCGGCGCAGTCATCGTTGGCGTAGGAGGCCCCCGTGGCTAGGGTTCCTGTCCAAGTGTCGCCGGTGCGAGCGACCCCGCTTGCGTCCAAATTGATTGGGGCCGCAATGAAACCGTCGACCAAATCGTCCCAGTCGCTCGCCACTAGGGTTCCGTCGACCAAGACATACGGTCCGTTGGCGTGTACCAGCCGATCGGACGCCGACAAGGAGCGTGTGGACAGCCAAGCCTTGAAGTTGCCCTCGAGACCCGCATCGGCAGCTTGGGTCGCGCAAAGCTGATCGGCTCCATCAAGCCCGCCGAAGTTGGCGTTCTGGACGGTGTTTGTGACGAAGACGCGCCACTCGGAGCCGGCGTCAACACCCGAATCGGTGCCCGCGTCCGTGACCGTCTCCGTGTCTGAGCATGCGGACAACCCGACCATCGCGGTGAGAAGCGCAAGCACCGACGGAGTGAAGCTATGGCGGCTGTGTGTCATCCGGCCTCCTTCGCACGGCACGGGACCCGAAACAACCGCCGGGTCGCGGCGCGCGAGCGTTGACCGCGAACCGCCTCCACGTTACGTGCTCAAACAGGATGCCGGACCAAAAGACCCCCAGCC
>CBDURI010000513.1:0-1519 GCA_965369435.1 uncultured bacterium | reverse complement strand
TCACTCGCCGTGATTCTATTGCTTCTGGCGGTGCTGCTCGGACAGATCATCTGGCACGGGGCCCCGGTCATCTCCGTGGAGTTTCTCACCGAGAAGCCGGGCGCTGACATGATCAGCGGAGGGATCTGGCCCGCCATCTACGGCACGGTTTTCATGACTTTGCTGATGACGCTTGCAGGGGTGCCCGTTGGCATCGCGACCGCGATCTTCTTGAACGAGTACGCATCCCCGCGCTCACGGTTCGCAAAGCTCGTGCGCATCGCGGTCAACAATCTGGCGGGCGTTCCATCGATCGTCTTTGGCCTGTTTGGGCTAGGTTTTTTCATCATTTTCGTCGGGGGAAGCATGGATGCGCTCCTCTATGACGACTCGGCGCCCGTCTGGGGAAGGCCCTCGATCCTGTGGGCATCACTGACGCTCGCGGTGCTGACCCTGCCGGTGGTGATCGTGACCACCGAGGAAGCCCTGAGGACCGTCCCCAGCGAGATCCGTGACGCATCGCTAGCCCTCGGCGCCACCCGCTTTCAGACCGTCTACAAGATCGTCCTCCCCAACGCGAAGGGTGGAATTCTGACGGGTGTGATCCTCGCGGTGAGCCGCGGCGCCGGTGAGGTCGCTCCAATCATCTTCTGCGGTGCGGCGAACTTCCTTCCCTATCTACCGACCGACCTGCGCGACATGTTCATGCACCTCGGCTATCACGTGTACGCATTGGCCACGCAGTCACCGAACGTCGATGCCGCGCGCCCGACGCTGTTTGGCACGGTGCTCGTCTTGCTCATGCTGACGTTCTCGCTCAACCTGCTTGCCGTGATCATTCGCTCGCGTTCGCGAGCGGCACTCCGACCATGAGCGAATCCAAACCAGCGGTCGCCGAAGCTCCCACGAATGCCAAGATGGAGACGCGAAACGTCAACGTCTTCTACGGCAGCAACCAGGCCATCAAGAACGTCGATCTCGATATCGCCGATCGCAGCGTCACCGCCCTCATCGGGCCGTCCGGCTGCGGCAAGAGCACCTATCTGCGCGCGCTCAACCGGATGAACGATACGATCGACAGTTGCCGCATAGAGGGACGCATTCTGCTGGACGGGGAGGATATCTACGGCCGAGGCGTCGACCCCGTGGAAGTCCGCCGCAGAGTCGGCATGGTCTTCCAGAAGTCCAACCCGTTCCCGAAGTCGGTCTTCGACAACGTGGCGTTTGGACTCCGAATCGGAGGCGAGAAGGACAAGGACGTCATCGCTCAGCGCGTCGAGGAATCCCTGAAAGGGGCAGCTCTGTGGGACGAGGTCAAAGACCGCCTTCAGAGCTCGGCGCTCGGCCTGTCGGGCGGACAACAGCAGCGCTTGTGTATCGCGCGATGTCTCGCAGTTTGGCCGGAAGTGATTCTCATGGACGAACCCGCCTCGGCACTCGACCCGATCGCGACCGCCAAAATCGAAGAGCTGATTCGCGAGCTGCGAGAACAATACACGATCGTGATCGTTACCCACTCGATGCAGCAGGCGGCGCGCGT
>CBDURI010000512.1:0-1540 GCA_965369435.1 uncultured bacterium | reverse complement strand
GCTTCCGAGGGATCAAACGCCGTCAGGAGCTCGTCGGGATCACCAACGGCGTACACGTTTACGATGATTTCGCGCACCACCCGACGGCCGTAAAGGAGACCCTCGCTGGTTTCCGCGAACGAGCGGCAGGAAGGCTGATCGCGGTGTTCGAGCCGAGGAGCGCGACCGCGTCTCGGCGGTTGCATCAGGATGCGTACCCGGATGCGTTTGCGGCCGCGGACGTATGCATCCTCGCGCCCGTCGGTCGGAGTGAGGTTCCGTCGGAGGAGAAGCTGGATACGGAGGCCATCGCAGAAGCGATCAGGAGTCGCGGCAGGGAAGCGCGTGCGTGCGGGAGCGTGGGGGAAGTCGTCGAGGCAGCAGCGGCGGAAGCGAGGACCGGCGACACGATTGTGGTGATGTCGAACGGCCGATTCGACGATGCACCGGACAGAATCCTACTCGCCCTAATGCCGCACTGACGCTGTCACTGCCACTGCCACTGCCGAACCTAGCTCTTGGGGTACTCGGCCGTCGCCTTGCCGGCTTCCTTCCAGCCCTTGATCCCCCCACGCATGATGTGAACGTTCTTGTACCCGTTCGTGGAGGCTCGCTCGGCAGCCTTGTCGGACGCCGTACACCAGGTGCTAGAGCAATAGAAGATCAGGTCCTTGCTCTTGTCCTCCGGAAGCTGAGCAAGCTCGTACTCGTTCGACGAGGTCAGCATGATCGCATCGGGAACCATGCCGTGCTTTTCGCGCGTACCCGCCGAGTTGGCGTCGACTGCGACAGCGCCGGATTGAAGGGCCTTGCTGGCATCTTCGATGGAGATCTCGGGGGGAGCGGCTTCGCTGGTGGCCGCGGGATTGCCGTCCTTGCAGCCCACGAGGAGGAAGGTGAGGACGAGAGGGAAGAAGAGTGTTCGCATACCGAGAGCCTAGAGCTAGCGCACGCGCTAGCAAGGCCAGGGCAAGAACCGACCTACTGGCAATGGACGGGGGCGGTTTCGAGCTCCGGCGGCATCTTCTCCCAGTCGTACCCGGCTTCCGCCCGGTCGAAGGCCATCTCGAAAAGTGCCTTCATGTACCCCGAATCAAACTCCCCGTCTGACTCTTTGGTGAAGTCTGAAGGAATGTACGCGAGGTTGAAGTCCAAACCGTCGCGGCACGTTTGGAGGTAGATACGGTAGAGGTCCCCAATGCCCTGCGTCCGAACGAGCGAGTCGAGCGAGCGGCCCGCGATGGGGAAGAGCTTGTTTCGCACCTGCTCGTACATCGGATCGAGGCGTGAGTTGCGGATGATGTAGACCTTGGGCCGGCCAGGCACCGCGAGCTTTTCGAGGATGTCGTCGTAGTCGATGCCAATGGGATAGAGGAACACTTGCGCGGTTGCGCCGCCGTCCACGTGCAGCTCGTCGTACTTCACGCCGTCTGCTTCGACCTCGATGAGCACGGGAGAAAACGCGACGGGAACGGAAGCCGAGGCAAGGAGGACCCGGCGAATCAACTCTAGGGCGTCGGGGTGACCGCTGTTGGCGATGGCGCCGATGCGCCAAATGACG
>CBDURI010000511.1:0-1553 GCA_965369435.1 uncultured bacterium | reverse complement strand
CACCGCCTTTCCAAATCTCGCTTCACTGCGGGTCTTCAATGCCATCGCCTACTCTGGTGGAAGCAGCGCGAACCTCGCGCTCCCGAGCTGAAACCGGACGCCGGCCTTCAGGCCATCTTTGACATGGGCAATCGTGTCGGTGAACGCGCCCGTGAGGAGTTTCCAAACGCCACCCTCATCGACCTCGACCACCGCCGACCCCAAGCTGCCGTTGAAGCCACCCGCCAAGCCATTGCTGCCGGCGCTCCTGTCATCCTCGAAGCCTCCTTCCTCGAGGACAACATTTTCGTCGCGGTCGACGCGCTGTCGAAAGAAGGCGACGGCTGGGTGCTCACCGAGGTTAAAGCCACCACCAAGGTCAAGCCGCAGCACATCCCCGACGCTGCCGTGCAGGCTCACGTCGTTGAACGCGCCGGGCTCCCGATCGTTCGCGTCGAGCTCATGCACCTCAACAACAAACACCGCCACCCCGATCAGGGCCCCCTCTTCACCAGGGCCGACATCACCGACGCCGTCACCGAGCGCCGCGGCGACATCGCCGAGCAAGCAGAAGCACAGTTACGAATGCTCCAGGGCGAGCTCCCCGACGTGGCCCCCGGCCCCCACTGCAACTCGCCGTACGAATGCCCGTTTCACGCGCGCTGCAACGCCCCCCCACCCGACCACGCCATCGAAGACCTGCATCGCATCAGCGCGAAGCAACTCCGCGAGCTTCACGACGCAGGCATCGAAACCGTCGACCAGATTCCGAGCAACTTCCCACTCAACGGGATCCAGAAACGCCACCGCCAGGCGGTCCTCCGAGACGAGATGATCGTCATCCCTGGCCTCCAAACCGCACTAGACGCGTATCGCTACCCGATCGCCATGCTCGATTTCGAAACCATCGGCCCTGCCTTGCCGGTGTGGAACGGCTGCAACCCCTTCGGCAAAGTCCCCGTTCAGTTCAGCGTGCACACGCTCAGCGAGAACGGAGAGGTTTCCCACTACGCGTATCTCGCCGACGGGGAGGGCGACCCTCGGCCCAAGGTGGCGCAGCAGCTAGCGGGCGCATTGCACGGCGCGGAAACGGTGCTCGCCTGGAATGCTGGATTCGAAAAAAGCTGCCTCGGGATCCTCGCCGAGTCTTCGCCCGAGCACGCAGCCGTGCTACTCGACGCACGCGACAAGACACAGGACCTCCTCCCCGTCGTCCGCAACCACGTTTACCACCCGGACTTCCGCGGTAGCTTCGGCATCAAAGACGTGGTGCCGGCCTTACTCCCCGACATGGCGTACGACGACCTCGACGTATCGGATGGGCAGGCGGCATCCTTCCTCTTGGAGAGCCTGCTTTGCCGGCCAGCGGAGTTGTCGGCGGGTGACCGTGAGGCGCTGAGGCAGCAGCTCGTCGCGTACTGCAATCACGACACCGCCGTGATGGTGCGCTTGTTCGGTCTGTTGCGTGACGTCGCCGCTGAGGATCGCTAGCGGAGCGTCTTGGCCCTTTCACACAGCGATCTCGCGAGCGCCTGCCCCCCAGGTTGCCCGAGTGCGCCTCGATGATACCTTCG
>CBDURI010000510.1:0-1577 GCA_965369435.1 uncultured bacterium | reverse complement strand
CTCAGTCCTCGCAAGGACCTCGCGTCGTACAAGCGCATCGGGATCATCGCCGGCGCCGATGCCTTGATCGTAGTGCACCGCGAGGGCGACATCCTGATCGAAGTCTTCGACGTGAGTGCCGCGCAGTTCTACGAAGGCGTACTGCATTTCGATGGCAGCACGCCCATCGAACGGGTCGCGTTCATCGAGAGCCGCGCGGAGCAGGCGCAGCTGCGTTGGTCGGAACCGCCTCCTCCGCCCCCGGCAGCAACCTCGAAAAAAGTGAACGAACCCGAGCAACCGGCGGATGAATCCAGGGCAAAACGCAGGATCAAGAAGGCATGGCCGTATCTGGTGGCGGGGGTGCTCCTCGTGGCAGGTGTAACCTACCTCATCATTGATCGACGTGGCACTAACGAGGCGGAGCCGCCGCTGCTAAGATTTAGACCCGGTGAAGAGTAGACCCCAGCTGGCTTTTTTCAGGGTTGTTCTGTGCGCGATGGTGGTGACCGTGGCTTCGGTCGGTGCCGGCGCTCAGGAGGCGCCGCAGCTCGCCCTGCCCTCGCCGCTCCACGGGTACGAAACCGAGCGCATTGGCTCGGTCACTTGGACGTTTCCCGAATCGGAGCGAGGCCGCGTCGCGGAGCTCATCGAGGGTTTCGACGAGCATTGGGCCGAGGTCGAGAGCGACTTCGGCGCCGTCATCGATGACGAGCTGATCATCCGCGTTGCGCGAAACCCGCGGGAGATGCGTGCGATGGCCCCGATCGGCGCGCCGCCGCCCGACTACGCCACGGGCGTCGCCTATTCTCATCGGGGCCTCATCCTCCTCACGATGTCCGCACCCCAGACCTGGGAGCCGCCGGACCTCGAGGTGGTGCTCGTCCATGAGCTTTCCCATGTGGCGCTCTACCGCGCGGTGCTCGGCAATCACGTGCCTCGTTGGTTCAACGAAGGCGTCGCGATCCAGCTGTCCGAGGTGCGTTTGCTTCCGCGAATGGAGTCGCTTCTTCGAGCAGCCGCGCAGCGATCGATGCTGCGTCTCTCCGAGTTGGACAAACACTTCCCCAACCGCCCGCACGAGGTGAACGTCGCGTACGCCCAGAGCGCGGACGTCGTCGGGTTCCTTCGGCGAAGCAACAACGACCAGCGGCGCTTCCACCGGCTGATCCAGTCGCTCCGCGACGGAGAAACATTCGACACGGCCCTCTCGACTGCCTACGGCTGGACGCGCGTTGGCCTCGAGCGGCAGTGGCGAGAGAGCCTGCGGACGAGGTACCGAATCCTCCCGGCTCTCTTCGCCGGGTCCACCATCTGGGTATTGGCGGCCATCCTCGTGGTGTTCGCGTACCGTAAACGACGGCGCTATCACCACGCGAAGCTCCGGCAGATGGAGTACCGCGAGCAGCTCGAAGCGCTGGCCGCCACGAGCCAGCCTCCTCCCGCGCCGCTTTCAACGCCGGCCCCTGCTTCCGAAGTCGTCAAAGACAAGGGCGTGCCGAGCGTCGAGCACGACGGCGAGTCGCACACCCTTCACTAGTGTGCCGATCACACACGAGTAGCGTGTCGAAGCGGGGGCTTAGGCGTTGGCGGGCGGG
>CBDURI010000509.1:0-1600 GCA_965369435.1 uncultured bacterium | reverse complement strand
GACCTCCCGGTCCCCGTGGACGTGCTCAACCTGATTCACTTCAAGGATGAGGACGCCTACAAATGGTACGGGGTACTGGTAGCGCCCCTACTGAAGGCGGTCGGCGGGGAGCTTGGCTGGATGGGCGCGCATGTCGAGTCCTTCGTGGGCGAGCCTCGTGCCGAGGAGCTGCTCGTCGTTCGCTATCCGAACCAGCGCCGCTTCTTCGCGCTGGCGTTCAACCCCTACTACATGGTGGTTGCCAACCCTCGACGACTCAAGGCGGTCCGCAAGTTCGAAGCGTCCTTTACGCACTCACCCAGCTCGCTAGGCGCCCTGGGTCGGTCCAAGTGGATCCTGGCCGTGCATGCTCACGAAGCGCCCGAGGCGATTCAGAACATCGTGGAAGGGGCGGGCGGACAGCTCGTGTATCAGAGCCACGAGACCTCACCGATCGTCCTCACGAAGCGCCCTCATCCCGCGGGCACCAATCCGCTCATCTTCAAGCGCACGTGTCTGTTTCGGTTCGAGGACCAAGAGCAATGTAAAGACGCCCTTCAACCCGGCGTGACGAATCAGCTTCAAGAGGCCGCGGGCGAGGTATCGGTCCAGCTCTATCAGCGAGTGCCGAGAAGCCAGGCCCTGCCCCCCGCGTTCCGGAAGCTGCTCGGCTAGGGCCTCCCAGGCGCTAGGCGTCGACCTCGTGTGCGCCGGTAAAGCGTTCCGGCTATGCTCATCCCCGAGGCCGAGAACAGTCGATGAAGATCATTGTCACGGGTGGTGCCGGTTTCATCGGCGCCAATTTCTTGAATCGCTTGGTGCCGCAGCTCCCGGAGCATCGGTTCATCAATCTCGACAAGCTCACCTATGCCGCGAATCTCGGCAGCTTGCAGGCGATCGAATCTCTGTCGAACTACGATCTGCGCCGCGTGGACATCACCGACATGGATGGCGTCGACGAGGTCTTCGACGAGATCGACCCGGACTTGGTTGTCCACTTCGCCGCAGAGAGCCACGTCGATCGAAGCATTCTCGGCCCTCGCGAGTTCATCCGAACCAACATCGAGGGGACGTTCAACCTGCTCGAGGCGTGTCGAAAGCGGTGGTCCGGCGACGATAATCGGCTTTTTCATCACGTGAGCACCGACGAGGTGTACGGCTCGCTCGGCGACACGGGGTCATTCGAGGAGACGACGGCGTACGACCCTTCGAGTCCGTACTCCGCATCCAAGGCGGCAAGCGACCACATCGTTCGTGCCTACCACCGAACTTTCGGCCTCCCGATCAAGATTACCAACTGCTCGAACAACTACGGTCCCATGCAGTTCCCCGAGAAATTGGTGCCGCTGATGATCCTCAATGCGTTGGAGCGAAAGCCTCTTCCCATCTATGGCGAGGGGCTCAACGTGCGGGACTGGCTTTACGTCGAGGACCACGTCGACGCGATTTGGACCGTCATCGAAAAGGGCCAGGCGGGACGTACCTACAACATCGGTGGCAACAACGAGAAGACCAACATCGAAGTGGTCGACACGATCTGTCACATGGTGGCCGAGGAGACAGGCGCCGACGTCGGCGAGATCTTGGCACTCAAGCAGTTCGTGACCGACCGCCCAGGGCA
>CBDURI010000508.1:0-1601 GCA_965369435.1 uncultured bacterium | reverse complement strand
CCGCCGACCGTGAGAGCGCCGGAGGCGGGGCCCCAATGGCGTTAACCTCCCCTGCGTCCTTTGGGCCCCCACCGCGGGCTCGGTTTGAACGAGCGCCTCGGGAAGGATCGGTTCGGGCGCTTCTTGTCGCGTGTCCTTACGATCCTGCGAAGGAGTCTCGGGAGCCATTGAGACGAGACGCACGGCGCGTCGAGGCAGATCCGAGTAATGTAGTCGGCCAGGCCGAGGATGGCGCTCTTGCTGGAGAGATCGCCGTAGTCCGTGTCAAGAGCCTCGGCAGCCGTGGCCTGAAGGAATCGGGCGATGACGACGAAGATCGCCTGCGCCAGAATCTCTTGCTTGATGCCGTTCGGTTGGCGGGCATGGAACTGATGCTGGTCGAAGTAGGACGACTTGTCGAGCTTGAACAGCTCCTCGGCTTCCCAGCGTTTCCGGTAGAGTGCAGCGATCACGGCACGGGAGAAGTGGGCGCGACGCAGCGACGTCATGTAGTACGCCTCTTCGCCGTCTGGATTGGTGAGCCTGAGCACGCGGACCTCGATGGCTTCGGTGCTCCTGGGTGCATGGCTCGGCGGATCGAGAATCACGCGGTAGTCGCCGTTCTCTTGCTCTCGAAGCCAGTCGATGGCTGCAAAGGACTGGGACTCGGGCACGCGCACCAGGAAATCAATGCCCTTGGCGATCATGCGCCGGAAGACCTCGTGGGATGGGTAACCCCGGTCGAGAACAAGGATGTCGCCTTCTTCGAGCATCTCGAGGTGCTCGAGCAGCAACGTCCGCTCACAGGATGCGTAGGGTGCAATGCGCAGGTCGTAGGGCAACCCGCTCGCGACGTTGACGAGGGCACTCACCGTAGCTTGCGGGCAGTACGCACTCTCCGGCCGCCCGAAGTGATCGTCGAGTTCCTCGCTTCGCCCGAGGTTGAACTTCGATCCGTCGACCGCGAAGACGCGCCGACCTCGCCACAGCCCAAGCTCCGGGTAAGTCTCCGCGAAGGTCGATGCCGCGTCGTGCAACAGGTCATGCAGCATCTCGATCGAGATCTTGTGCCGAGCTTGGCAGAACGCCGGTGCCGACACCGGCTCTTCGCTCGGCAGCGCAATGTCATGCGAAGCGCACTCGTCCCAGAATGCGTCGAGGAGGTGACGGTAGCCGCGACGGTTGGCATCGCCGACCATGAAGAGGAGAAGCGTCACCAACAGCTCTGGCGACAAGATGCCATCACGGGTGAAGTCGTGGGGCCGCGTGCGCCATTCGGGCGCGCTGGCCTTGGCGAGGAGGGAAGAAATCAGCTCAAAGATCTGGCCAACTCTCTTGCCTTTGGCACGGATTTTCCGCGCCCGGCGTGCCGGATCGCATAAAAATCACCTCGTTTTCTTCTTCCTGAAAAGAATGGTCGTGTGTCTCGCCGAACGACTGACACATTTTACCAGGACGCGGGAAGGGATGCCAATGTAGCCTTGCGTTCTTCACGCTCGCTGCTCGAAAACTCGGCGCCCATCACCAATGAACCCGCGGCTTCCTGGAGCTTAACGGCATTGGGGGGAGGGGAGGGAGATGAGTTTGGGACGGGCTCACCGGAGGGCGATCCCTGGGGAGCA
>CBDURI010000507.1:0-1608 GCA_965369435.1 uncultured bacterium | reverse complement strand
AAGGCGCTCGGGTCCTCGGGGGGGGCCAACCAGCCGTTGACACCCTCGTCGATGACGTCCCGGATCCCTTCGAGGTCCGCCGCCAGCGTCGGCAACCCGCAAGCCCCGGCTTCGAGCATCACGATCCCGAACCCCTCCATGTCGCCCGGGACGACGATGTTGGGCATCACAAACAGCCTTCCGGTCCGGTAGAGTTCGACGAGCTCCTCCTCGGAGATCTGTCCCAAGCAACGGACGCGCCGCCGGAGCCCCGCTCGCCGGATCGCGGATTCGATGTTCTTCCGCTCCGGCCCATCGCCAGCCAACCAAAACACCACGCGGTCGGAAAGCTTCGGCATCACGTTCTCGATGAACCAAACGAACCCTTTGCGCCGCACCTGCCGTCCGACGGCCACCAACAAGAACGCATCATCGGACAGCACTTGGGCACCCTCAATGCGAGCTCGCGTAGGCTCACCGCGAGAAGCCGCTACTCCTTCGAACCGATCGAGGTCGACGGCGTTCGGAACCACATGCATTCGCTCTCGAGGCAGGCCGCGCGCGACCAACTCTTCGCCAGTCGCCTGACTGACCGGCATGGCCACGTCGAGCATTCCGCAGAGGCGCCGTACCGCCATCTGATACATGGGGTTCGGCTCAGTCACATCGAGGCCATGCGCGATCGCGGCGAGTCGAATCCCCTTCCTCTTGAGGACGTGCCCCGAAATGAGCAGTGGAAGCGCGGTCGTCATGCTCGTGAACAAGATCGTGTCGGCCCGATGCGCCGCAGCCTCGCGCACCAACCGCACCGCAAGGGAAACCAAGAATGGCACCGCCTTGATGTGCACCCACCTCCAACTCGACCGAAGCGCGACGGTCCGCATCACCACGTCGTCTCGCGCCTCGAGCGCCTCATGAAGCTCGGTCGCCACGCGCTGCATGCCACCCACATTGCTCAGTGGAGCATCGGGGGGTGGAAACGAGTGGGAGACGAAGAGCAGACGCATACAACGCTTGATAGTCGATTTTCGAGCTAGGACTCGTTCATCCGCCGTAGAAGACTTTTTCTCCGAGGTCCTTGAGCCACAGCGTGGCGTCGTCGGCGCGGCCTTCGGGCTGCTTGGAGACGCCCGCATGGACGACCTCACCGACGAAAAGGGAGTGGTCACCCTTCTCGACGGTGTCGACGAGCTTGCACTCGAGGAACGCAGGCGCGTTGTCGAGGATGGGCGCGCCGGTCGTCCCGGTGTGGCAGGGCTCGTCGCCGAGCATGTCGCCGGTGCGCTCGACCGGCTTGAAGAACGCGTAGGCCTGACCTTGTTGCCCCTTGCCGAGCACGTTGAGGGCGAATGCCCCGGTCGACTTGATCAGCGCATGGGCGCCCGAGTCGACCTTCACCCCAACCGCGACGAGCGGCGGCTCGAAGGCCGTCTGGGTAACCCAGTTGACCGTCGCCGCAGCGACGTGGCCGTCAGCATCCTGTGCCGTGAGCACATATAGCCCGTACGGAATCATCCGCAGAGCCGTCTTCTTCGCGTCATTGTCCATCAGCGCCGAAGTACCATGCCCCCACCCCCCTGTCACCGCCCCCCTCGCCCCAGACACTGGCACTGACACTGGGGCTGTTCT
>CBDURI010000506.1:0-1612 GCA_965369435.1 uncultured bacterium | reverse complement strand
ATGGTGAGCGCAGGGTTCACGCCGACGTTGGCCGGGATCGCCGAAGCATCGGTCACGAAGAGGCCCGGATACCCGAAGACTTGATGATCGAGGTCGATCACGCCCGCCTCGGGACTGGCCGCGATCCCGCAACCACCGAGGATGTGGGCAGTGACGGAGACGTTTCCGATGCTTTCGACAATGGTGTTGTGAGGCGTGCCGCCGATGTGCTCGGCTAGTTTTCGAGCGGCCTCGTTGGCCTCGGGGATATAGGCCGGCGTGCCCCCAGTAGCTCCAGCGCTCGAGTGCAACAGCGGCTTGAATGGCCAAAGCAGGCGGCGGCTCCGCCGGAACGAGATCCGGCTGTCGAGGCTTTGCATGACCGTGAGCACGGTGATCCGTTTGTGCCAATTGCGCGCGAAGAGCGCGCGGAACGTTCGCACTGGATGCACGATGACGCCTGCGATCGTTCGCAGCGCTCGGCCAAAGGGATTCGTGCCATCGGTGAGAGGCCCCATGTACCAACGCATGAAGTCGTAACCCGCAGGGAAGCGGTTCTGCGTGATATGGGTATGCGCGTTGGCGTGGAAATGCGACGAGATGGCGGCGCCGTGCGTGAGGTCGTCTTCTGGGTCCGGTGAAAGTGCCGCGACGATTGCTTCGCTGTTGGTTCGCACCACGTTACCGAGCGTCGACGAAATCTCGGGCAGTGTTCGAAGCTCATCCCGGCAAGCGAACAGGAGGTCCAGGGTTCCGACCACGCCCGCGGCAACGATGACGCGCGACGCCCGCACCGGCTTGTGCCGTTCCGCTCGATTCGATGGGTTTACCGTTTGCACTTCATAGCCTCCGCCTTCGAGCGGACGGATCGACACCACTTTTCTGTTTGGGAGAATCTCGGCGCCAAGATTCTCCGCCATGTAGAGGTAGTTCTTGTCGAGGCTGTTTTTCGAACCGTCGCTACAGCCGGTCAAGCACCCTCCGCAGCGTGTGCAGCCTGTCCGCTCGGGTCCCGCGCCCCCGAAGAACGGATCGGGCTCCGTCTTGCCGGCGCGGCCAAAGTAGATCCCCTGGGGCACGGGACCGAACGTGTCCTCGACGCCCATCGCTCGAGCGGTTGCTTTCAGCCAGTCGTCCATCTTTCCGTGATCGGGATTGACGGTTCGGCCGAGCATCGCCGCTGCAGTCTCGTAGTGTGGCTCGAGCTCGCGCTTCCAATCCGTTCCGAGCTCCGCCCAGGCACGATCTGCAAAGAATGCATCCCCTGGTTTCAGCAACACCGCCGCGTACACCAGGCTTCCCCCGCCGACGCCGACGCCTCCCACGATGCCGACGTGCTTGAAGAAGTGCTGTACGAAGAATCCGCGAAAGCCGATCTGCGGAATCCAGAACAACTTGCGCAGGCTTCGATCGGCGTCACGCATGTCATCGGGCGACACCCTTCGACCCTGCTCCAAGACCGCCACGCGGTAGCCCTTTTCGCTGAGACGCAACGCCGGCACACTGCCGCCGAAGCCGCTTCCTATGATGATGACGTCGTAATCCATCAGTCGTCCAAGGAAAGAGCCTACCACAGATCCTACCGACATTGCCCGAAACGAAGCAAGCGGTCGGCGATCCCGTTGTGTCGTCG
>CBDURI010000505.1:0-1621 GCA_965369435.1 uncultured bacterium | reverse complement strand
TCGACCTGAAGACCGGCAGCGCAGGCGCTGGGGAAACCGCCAAGCCGGACGCCACCCTTCAGCTCGCCGAGGAGAGCTACGTAGCGCTGCAGAAGGGCGAGGCGGATCCGATGAAACTGTTCTCGACTGGGAAGCTCAAGATCGCCGGCGACATGATGAGCGTAAACAAGATCGAGGCGCTCAGTGAGATGCCATTTGAGTTGGTACTCGAAAAAGCAGCCGCTCGTGCAAGCGGAGCAGCGCCCGCCGCGCCGGTGGCCGCACCCCAGTCACGCGAGCCACTGGCCCCGAAGCTGTTCGAGGCGCTCGGCAAACGCCGCGAAGAGCAACCGGGCCTCGCGGATGAAGTCGGCGCGGTGCTGCAGGTCTACGTGCGTGACCCCGACTCCAAATGGGTCGTCGATCTCCAGAACCAACCGCCAGCCCTCAAGATGGGCGAGACCGATGGCGCCACGACGACGCTCACGCTCGACGACGCGGATCTCGCAGAGCTCAGCAGCGGCGAGACGACCACGCAATCGCTCTTTCAACGGGGCAAGCTTCGCATCGACGGTGACATGCAGCCCGCACACCGATTGAACTTTCTCAAGGGCTTGATCTAAACTCGCGCACAGGAACGCCAAGGAGCATCGATGGGACGCAAAGTAAACGTAATCGGAGTCGGCATGGTGAAGTTCGCCAAGCCGGGCCAGAGCGAGGACTACAACGTGATGGCCGCCAAGGCGATCAAGGCTGCGCTTGCTGATGGAAGCGTCGAGTACGGCGATGTCGAGCAAGCAGTCGTGGGCTATGTCTTCGGAGACAGCACCTGCGGCCAGCGCGCAGTCTACGATGTGGGCCTCACCGGAATTCCGGTCTACAACGTCAACAACAACTGCTCCACCGGTTCGAGCGCCCTGATGCTGGCCAAGCAGATGGTCGAGGGTGGCATCGTCGAGTGCGCGCTCGCGTTGGGTTTCGAGCAGATGCAAAAAGGGGCGCTTGGAAGCGCCTGGAACGACAGGCCCAACCCCCTCGGGCTGCACGTCAACGTGATGAACGACGCGCAGGGGTTCACCTCAGCGCCGCCCGCCGCCCAGATGTTCGGTGGTGCCGGTCGCGAGTATCGTTGGAAGTACGGCGCGAAGCGCGAAACCTTTGCGAAGGTGAACGCGAAAGCCCGCCAGCACGCTGCGAAGAACCCGTACGCGCTCTTCCGCGACCCGCTCTCGGTCGAAGAGATCCTGGCTTCACCCGAAGTCTTCGATCCGCTCACGCGCTACCAGTGCTGCCCTCCGACCTGTGGCGCCGCCGCCGCGATCGTGTGCTCCGATGATTTTGCGAAGAAGAAGGGTATCTCCAATCCCGTGTACATCGCGGGCCAAACGATGCGCACCGACTACGGGACGAGCTTCAGCGACTCGATGATCAAGATGGTCGGGTTCGACATGGCAAAGAACGCAGCGCAAGCGGTGTATGAAGAGTCCGGAATCGGACCTGAAGACGTCGACGTCATCGAGCTTCACGATTGCTTCACGACGAATGAAGTGCTCACCTACGAAGCGCTTGGTCTTTGCGGCGAAGGCGAGGCCGAGAAGTTCATCGAAGACGGCGACAACACCTACGGCGGCAAGTTCGTCAC
>CBDURI010000504.1:0-1629 GCA_965369435.1 uncultured bacterium | reverse complement strand
TTGGAGGCGCTGTGCGTCCAGCTCGGAGCAACCTCCGCCTGGAGCACCTTGGAGACCAAGGGCGGTGGCGGGCCCATGCATCGCTCGCGGACAGCCGGTTTCCGGGGCGTGCCGCCCGCCGTGCTCGCACAGCACGTAACGGAGATGTTGAGCCGGGTGCAGAGCGAGCTCAAGACGGTCGCGGGCCCAGTGCCGTACACGCCGACTGGGTCGTTCGTTGCCTCGCCGCTTTGGTCCCGACCCACTGCATCACGGCGGGGCCGCAGCCTCATCGGCGTGATGTACTTGGAGTTTCCGGGAAACGAAGGCGAGCAAGCGTCCGTTCTCGAGTTCGTCGAATGCGTCGGCGCCTTGCTGGGCGGGATGATCGCGCAGCAGACCTTGATCGAGGCGACGAAGGAAGACCTCCGCGTCGAGCGCGCCAAGGACCACAACGAGCACTACCTCGGCCTCGACGAGCTTCTGTCGTGCGAGAGCATGACGGCGATTCGCGATGAGCTACGAGCCGCCATCGCCGGAAAGGCGTCCATCATGATCTTGGGCGAGTCAGGAACCGGCAAGACTCAGCTCGCCACCGCGTTTGCGCGCGCCAGCAACAGGGAGCCCATCGTGCGGGCGACCCTCGGTCTAGCGGACGACTTGAACACGATCACCTCGGAGCTTTTCGGACACGAGCGAGGGGCTTTCTCGGGCGCAATCTCCAAACGGATGGGCCTGGTCGAGTACGCCAACAAGGGGACGCTGATCCTCGACGAGGTGCTCAACCTTCCCCGCCACGCTCAGCAGCTGCTCCTCGATTTCACACAGTTCGGGTCGTATCGGCCACTCGGCTACCAAGGGCGCGAGCCGAAGCACGCCGACCTACGTTTGATCTCGGTCACCAACGGCGACATCGCACAGGCCATCTCGGACAAGCGCTTTCGCCAGGATCTCTACTACCGCCTCGGCACGGTGCCAATCGTCCTGCCACCACTCCGCGACCGGCGCGAAGACATCCCCAAGATAGCCATTCGCTACTTGAACCGGACCGACGGCACGACCGACTGGGAGTTGGACAAGGACGCCCACGACCTGCTGACGGCACCGCACCTGCACTGGGGTGGAAACATTCGCGAGCTCGAGGCTGTCCTGGAGCGCGCCAGAAACCGCCTGCGTGTAGGCGACACGACGGATCCGCTGATCGAGGCCCGTCACCTAGACGTCGAGGGTGAACGCCCGGTCGGCGGAGCTCCCGTGGCGCCGGCCGCTCCGTCGACGAGCGGATCGCCTGGCGGCGAGATTGAAGGCCGTTGGAAGCAGCTCGCCGAGCAAAAAGAGGGACTCGACGTCCTCGAGAAGGGGATCATCGAGGACGCGCTCGGGGCGAGCGAAGGCATCGTTGCGCGCACCGCTCGAATACTTGGCGTTCCGCGCACCGGGCTCATCAGCCGAATGGCGACGCTCGAGATCGACCCCGAGAAGTTCAAGCATCCGCGACGGTAGAGCCGGCCTGATGGCCGTCGCTCAGCAGTGGACATGACGTTCGCCGTCGCGATCTCGACGACGAGCGTCGTCACGGAGGAGGCCAGCAGACAACCGTCTCGCGAAACCATTGTGCTTTCCGCTTGGCATGATCGCTGCACCAAGACT
>CBDURI010000503.1:0-1666 GCA_965369435.1 uncultured bacterium | reverse complement strand
AGGATGCCGATTCCGTGTTCGCCGCTCAGGGTGCCGCGCAACTCGATTACGCGCCGAAAAAGCGCCTCGATCGCCATGTCGACACGGGCCTTCTCGTCGGGGTCGTTCCACAGGAAGTTCACGTGGAGATTGCCGTCGCCGGCGTGACCGTAGGTCGGGATCACCAGCTCGTGCTGTTCGGACAGCTCCGCACAGTAGCGGAGCAGGTCGGCCATCTTGGTGCGCGGAACGACGACGTCTTCCGCGAGCTTGTTCTTGGCCTGGCGCTTGAGGCTGTGGCTGAGCTCGCGGCGCGATGCCCAAAGGCGCTCGCGTTCTCCACTGTGTTGTGCGACCAATACCTCCAGCGCGTCGCGATCGTAGAGAACGTTTCCCATTCGCTCGAGCTCGGTCTCGAGGCTCGCTTCTTCGCCGTCGAGCTCGATCAAGAGCATCGCCTTCGTCTCGTTTGGAATCGTCAATCCTGCTTCCGGGCGCACGATGCGAATGGCTTCCTCGTCGAGCAGCTCGATGCACGCAGGAAGCTGGCCTTGCGCAAGCAGCGCCGACACGACGGGTGCGACTTCGTCCAGGCTGGAGAAACAGGCGAGCGCCGTCACCGTGGCTTCCGGCTTCGGAATCAATCGCAGCGTAGCCTCTGTGACGATTCCGAGGGTGCCCTCGCTGCCGACCATCAGTGCCGTCAGGTCGTAGCCAGTCACGCCCTTCTTCGTTTCATGCCCGAGCTTGAGGACGGTTCCATCTGCCAGGACGACATCCATCGCCATGGCGTACTCGCGCGTGACGCCATACTTGAATGCGCGCGGCCCCCCGGCATTGGCGGCCAGGTTGCCGCCGATCGCGCAGGAATCCACGGAGTTCGGATCCGGCGGATAGAAGAGTTGCTCTTCCTCCGTAGCGCGCTTGAGATCACCTAGGATCACCCCCGGCTGCACGCGCGTGGTGAGCTCTTGCTTGTCGATGCCCTCGATCGCGTTCATCTTTTCGAGCGCCAGCACGATTCCGCCGGGCACCGGAATCGCGCCACCGACGCGACCCGTGCCGCCGCCCCTCGGCGTCACCGGGATCTCGTGCTCATAGGCCGCCTTCATCACGGCCGACACGTCAGCGGTGCTCGTCGCGCGTACCACCGCTTCGGGCATACAAGGTTCCGCCTCGCTTTCGTCCCGGGCGTACCCTTCGAGTAAGCTCGGATCTCGAATCACCGAGCCGCTCCCGCACGCGCGCTCTATCGCGATCAACGCCGCATCGAGGGAAGACATGCCCTGAGCCTTGAGGCGGAGTCGAGGGTGGTCAAGCTCCCGCGATGTAGCCGGGGTGCGATGAGGAGGCAGAGGCGCTATCCTCCGCGTCGTAGAGTGGCCGAGGGACCTGTCGTGGGTTGCGAGGCTGCCTTTTTGGATGATGCGCTTCTTTGCTTACGTTCTGCTGGTCGCTGCAGCTGCGGCCGGCTGTGGTGACACCGCTGCTCCCACGATCCCAGCCGATGCGGGACGCGACGCCGCCATTGATCTAGATGGTGGCATCGACGAGAGCGACGGCTCCGTAGACGACGGCGGTATCGACGGGAGCATCCCGGACGCTGGTCCGGATGGTGGCGGCCCCGATGGTGGCACCTCGTGGTGCAATACCAGCTCCCTGTGTCCCGCTTGCCCGGACATGGATG
>CBDURI010000502.1:0-1706 GCA_965369435.1 uncultured bacterium | reverse complement strand
ACGAACACGACTGGTGCACGATCGTCGTTCCGAGCGACGTGCTCCCTGTCCCTCCTCAGAACCCCATCCGTCTTACAATCGTTGACGTTTCCGCGCTTCGGGGCAAGCTCGCCGACCCCGATGATTGACTTGCTGTACGCCCTACTCGCGACCGCTAGATCGAGCCTGAGGTCGCAGCGCGAGCTCGCTCTAGAAAACCTCGCCTTGCGACGACAGCTGGCCGTTCTGAAGCACGCGACCAAACGCCCCAAGCTGACCAACGCGGACCGCGCGTTCTGGGCCCTGCTCTCACGTTCGTGGCCTGAATGGCGGAGCGCTCTCATCCTCGTGAAGCCTGAGACCGTGATCGGCTGGCATCGCAAGGGCTTCAAGCTCTACTGGAGCTGGAAGAGCCGAAACCGAGGCGGTCGTCCGCCGATCGATGCGGAGATCCGAACACTCATCCGTCGAATGGCCCGCGAGAACCCGACGTGGGGAGCGCCTCGGATTCATGGCGAGCTGCTCAAGCTCGGCTTCGAGCTCGGAGAAGCCACGGTGTCGAGGTACATGCCGCTCCGGCGAAAGCCGCCTTCGCAGACCTGGCGTGCGTTCCTGCGGAACCACACCAACGACCTCGTTTCCATCGACTTCTTCGTGGTGCCCACGGCCACGTTTCGAATCCTGTACGTGTTCCTCGTGCTCGAGCACGATCGCCGACGCATCGTGCACTTCAACGTTACCGAGGGTCCCTCTGCGCGATGGACAGGTCAGCAGTTGGTCAACGCCTTCCCCTACGACTCGGCGCCGAAGTATCTTATCCGGGACCGAGACAAGATCTATGGCGCGGCCTTCGTTCGTCGAGTGCGTGCGATGGGAATCGAACAGGTCCTCACCGCGCCGCGCTCCCCATGGCAGAATCCGTACTGCGAGCGCATGATCGGGACCCTTCGGCGGGACTGCCTCGACCACGTCATCGTCCTCGGAGAGCCGCACTTGCGGCGTATCCTCCGGAAGTACCTTCAGTACTATCACGGATCCCGAACCCACCTCGGGCTCGACAAGGATGCCCCTGAACCACGCGAGCGCGAGTCCACCGATGGAGGGAAGGTCGTTGCCCTCCCGATGGTCGGCGGGCTGCATCATCGCTACACGCGACGCGCAGCTTAGGCAAGAGCCTGGCTCTCACATGGCGTCGAGTATGAGCCGCGCGCACCGCACGGCCGAAGGCGGATGCCGCGCTCGACTCGCGTGCGTCGAGCCGTCGGCAACGCACGTAACGGTCAGAGGTCTGTCCGCTGCGTCACCTTCGCAATCGTCGCGGCTCACATCTCGCGACGGACAACGTTTTGAGGAACGACAACACGATTCTTGAGCGTCATCTCCGCGACGACTTCTTTGAGCTCGCTGTTCTCGGCCCGCAGATCCTTGACCTCCGTACTGGTCGCTTCGCGCACCGTGTCGCCGCTTAGCTGTTTCTTGCCCGCCTCGAGGAAGTCTTTGCTCCACCGGTAGTACAGATTCGCTGCGATGCCTTCGCGTCGGCACAACTCGGCCACGCTCAGCTCGCCGCGCATCCCGTCGAGCACGATTCGAATCTTCTCCTCCGCGGAAAACCTCCGACGCGTCTTGCGACGGATGTCTCGCACGGCGGCTTCGCTCGATTGTTTCTTTGTTCTTGGCATGGGACACTCCTCAGCAGGGCTCTCGCCCTCGGCAAAGTGTCTCTT
>CBDURI010000501.1:0-1714 GCA_965369435.1 uncultured bacterium | reverse complement strand
TCACTGTCGTTGGCGAGCGCGATGGCTTCCTCTTCCGTCTCGTAGGGGAGGATCGCGAGCACGGGGCCAAAAATTTCCTCACGCGCGATGGTCATGTCGTTCCGCACATTGCCGAAGACCGTCGGCTTCACATAGTAGCCGGTTCCGAGGCCCTCGGGTTTGCCCGTCCCTCCACAGACCAAGTCGGCGCCCTCGTCGATGCCCTTTTGGATCAACCTCTGAATCTTGTCGTACTGCGACTCGTTCGCGACCGGACCCATCGTCGTGCCGGGATTTGTTGGATCACCGAGCTCGAGGCTGGCAGCAACCTGCGTTGCGATCTCGAGTGCCTCGGCGTGCTGGCTCTGGTGTACGAACATGCGGCTTGGCGCGGTGCAGGACTGCCCGCTGTTGCCGAAGCACTTCTGGACGCCGTGGGTGATTGCATCCTCGAGGTTCGCGTCCCGTAGAATGATGTTGGCGGATTTGCCTCCGAGCTCCTGCGTCACCCGCTTGACCGAGGCGGCGGCGGCCTTCGCGACCAGCACGCCGGCGCGCGTCGACCCGGTGATCGATACCAGGTCGATGTCGGGGTGCTCCGAGATCGCGGTGCCTACTCCCGATCCGTCCCCGTTGATGAGGTTGAACACGCCAGCAGGCACGCCGGCTGCATCCATGATGTCGGCCAGAATGATCGCGCTGAGCGGCGTCACTTCGCTTGGCTTGAGCACGATTGTACAACCCGCGGCCAGCGCCGGCGCCACCTTGCACATGATCTGATTCATGGGCCAGTTCCACGGCGTGATGAACCCGCAGACGCCGATCGGCTCCTTGATGATCAACGTGTTGCCCCGCGTCTGTCGAAACTCGTAGTCCTTCAAGACCTCCAGGGCCGTGTTGAGCTGCGTCAGTCCCATGGGCGCCTGCGCCGAGGTCGCGAGCGACATCGGCGCGCCCATCTCCAACGAGATCGTCTCGGCGAGGCCGTCGAGACGCTCCTGATAGCAGGCGATCACCTTTTCCAAGAGGGCGATGCGGTTCGCTTTGGAGGTCTGAGAATAGGTCGCAAACGCTGCTTTGGCCGCGGTCGCCGCCCGGTCGACGTCGGCCGCGCTACCGAGGCTGACGCGGCCGAACGCCTCTTCGGTGGCGGGATTGATCACCTCGATGACCCTCGACTCCATCGGCTCGACCCATTCACCGTCTATGTAGAGCCTCAAGCCTTCACGCATCGATCCCTCCACGATAGCGTTCGCGCAGCCGGCGCTTGTAGAGCTTCCCGTTGTCACTGCGCGGGAGCTTATCAACGATGTCGATGCTTTGAGGGCACTTGAAGCGGGCGAGTCGGGCGCGGCAGAGCTCGATCAACTCTTGTTCCAGCTCGGCGGGGGGCTCGTCGGCGACGTGCTCGACCACCCCCTTGACCTCCTCGCCCCACTCGGAGTCCGGGACGCCCACCACGGCCACGTCGCGCACGGCAGGGTGCTGCAGGAGCACGGCCTCCACTTCGGCTGGGTAGATGTTCACGCCACCACGGACGATCAGATCCGCGCTTCGATCCGTCAAGAAGAGGAAACCGTCGCCGTCTAGGTACCCGACATCCCCGACAGTAAAGTGGGTTCCGCGATGAGCCGCCGCCGTCTTGGCTGGGTCGTTGAAGTACTCGAAGTCTGAACCGGGGAGCACCTTCAGGTAGATAGTCCCGGGCTGCTTGGGCGCGCAACTGTTGCCGTCA
>CBDURI010000500.1:0-1719 GCA_965369435.1 uncultured bacterium | reverse complement strand
TTCCTCCGGGGAGCGAGTGGGAATCGCTTCATAGATCTTCGTCGGGGCGATCATGGGCGTGCGCACCAGCGGCATGTAGACCGTAGTGATGCACACGTCGTCCGCCACGACCTCGCTCGCGATGGAACGGCTGAACGCGTCGAGCGCCGCCTTGCTGGCGACGTAGGCGCTGAATCTCGGAGCGTTGGTTTGCACGCCGATACTGGAGATGTTGATGATCTGTCCACCCTTCCGCTCACGCATGGCGGGCAAGAGGCCCAGGATGAGCTTGAGTGAGCCGAAGTAGTTGAGGGCCATCGTGCGCTCGAAGTCGTGATAGCGATCGTAGGAATGAGACACGCCTCGGCGGATCGAACGTCCTGCGTTGTTCACGAGTAGGTCTACGCATCCGTACTCGTCGAGCACCTCGCGCACGAGGCGGTCCGCATCTTCCGGATCCGATAGGTCGCAGGTGTGGATGAGCGATTCTCCTCCGCGGCGATCGATCGTTTGCTGGACTGCTTCGAGCTTCTCCCGAGAACGCGCCACCAGCAGCACTTTGGCGCCCGCCTCGGCCAAGCGGATCGCCAAGGTTTCGCCGATTCCGCTCGAGGCCCCAGTCACCATGGCGACCTTGCCGCCGATTCGTCCGCGCAGCGTGCGATCTTGGAAGAGGTCCGGGTCCATGTAGCGCTCCCAGTAGTCCCAGATCTTCCAGACGTATTGCTCGAGGGGAGGGCACCGGATACCGGTCCTCGCGAGCGCCGCTTCCGTCTCGCGCGTGTCGAACGAGGAGCGCCAATTGACGTACGGCAAGACCGATTCCGGAATGCCGATGTCCGCCAACACCTCCCGACGCGCCGTCTTCACCGCGGGCATCGCGCCCAATAGCCCCACGAGGCCAGACGGCACGAGCTTCAAGACCCGAGGGTCGATGCGCGCGTCGAAGGTTGGCGCGTGCGCGGCTTCGCAGATGAGGTTGAGCGCATCTCCGAAGCTCTCCGGCTTCGGATCGGTGAGGTGGAAGGTGTTGCTCGTGACTTCGTCGTTGTGGGCGATGGCGTCGATTGCGCCCGCCACGTAGTCGACGGGGACCACGTGAAGCTCCGAGCCTTCGAAACCAACCAAGGGAAACCAACTGGGCAGCACCTTGCGCATTCGTTGGATCAACTTGAACGCGTAGTAGATGCCGTCGATCTTGTCGGCTTCACCGGTGACCGATGAGCCCACGACGGCGCCGGGACGATAGATCTTATAGCGCGTCTGACATTCGTCCCGAACCACCTTTTCCGCCAGAAACTTCGTCAGGAAGTAGGGGTTCTTGTGCTTCTGTCCCTCGTCGAACATGTCCTCTCGAAAGAAGCCCACGTAGTCGCCGGCAACCGCGGTTGAGCTCGTGTAGTGGAGCGTTGCACCGAGGGCTTCGGCAAGCCGGCATGCGTTGCGCGTACCCGTGACGTTGGCTCGCTGACTCTCTTCCATCCCCGCGGTCATGTCGTAGAGCGCAGCGAGGTGAAACATGTGCTCTATCTTGCCGCCGATCTCGTCGACCGTGTCTTGCGACAACCCGCAGAGGGGCTGGCTGATGTCCCCGGGGAGGATGACAAACTGCGAGCGCGCCGACGGCCATCGTTCGTCGATCAGGTCCCGGAACTCAGCGACGGACGGCGGATAGACCAGACAGTAGATCGTTTGGCCCCGCTTGGTGAGGGCTTCGAGCAAATGCTTTCCGATGAAGCC
>CBDURI010000499.1:0-1753 GCA_965369435.1 uncultured bacterium | reverse complement strand
TCGCGAAGGAAGACGGCGTCGACGTGGTGCTGTCCGGCCGCAACTCGGAGCGGCTCCAGGAACAAGCGCAGAGATACGGCTTCGACTCCGTGCCCGCCGACCTGTCGGATCCCGACTCGATTCGGAGCGCACTTCGCGACGCGGATGTGGTGATCCATTGCGCGGGGCCGTTCGCGCACACCTACGAGGCGATGGCGCGTGCGTGTCTCGACACCGGCACGCACTACACCGACATCACCGGAGAGGCCGAGGTGTACGAAGGCCTGTGGGCGATGGACGACGAAGCGAAGCGCGCGGGCATCATGTTGCTGCCAGGAACTGGCTTCGATGTGGTCCCTTCGGATTGTCTCGCCGCACACTTGAAGTCGCGCTGCCCCGAGGCGACCCACCTCGAGCTTGCGTTTCGCGGCCGCGGCGGCGGGGTCTCCCACGGCACTGCGAAGACGATGGCTGAAAACATCCATCGGGGCGGTATCATTCGCCGAGATGGCAAGCTCCGGCAGGTCCCTACAGCGTGGAAGACCCGCATGATCGACTTCGGCGACGGCCGCCCAGCACACTGTATGACGATTCCGTGGGGAGACGTCGTCACGGCCTACAGGAGCACGGGTATCCCGAACATTCTGGTCTACACCGGCGTCCCAAAACGGCCGGCGCGCATGCTGCGCCTCGCGAGGCCCTTGCTCCCGCTTCTCGGAACACGCCCTGTCCAGAACATGATCAAGAAGCGCATCGAGGCCGGCCCCGCAGGACCGGATGACGAGGCGCGCGCGACCGCGCACAACGAGCTTTGGGGTGAAGTGAGAGCGGCGGACGGCCAAACCGCTGTGTCGCGCTTGCGCACGCCGGAGGGGTACACGTTGACGGCGCGGATGTCCTTGATGATCGCCCAGAAGATTTGTAGCGGCCAGCACACGCCGGGCTTCCAAACCCCATCCACCGCGTACGGCAAGGACGTGATCCTCGAACTGCCCGGTACCGACCGGGTCGACGCATAGCCGTCGCTACCGAGCGCACCTGATCAGGTAACGGTTTCGAGGCCGAGAGCGGCGCAGATGTCTTGCATGGCGGCTTGCTCCGGCCCCCGCACGAGGCCATCCGCCGCAACCGCGATGGCAGCACCGCTGCGAACGAGCTCGCACCTGTCAGCATCTCCCCTGATGCGAGCGATGCAGTCGCACGCGCGCACCCGACCCTGTTCCGGGTCGGCGATCAACGAATCGGTCAGGTCCCGAAAGGCCCGCTCGAGCTCGTGGAAGTCGATGCCAGCAAAGACATCTGCCTTTCTTCGCAACAGATCGACAAACTCGTCGACTTCCGATTCCGCAAGCTCGCCGTCCGCGACTGCCACCAACGCAAACGCGGCAGACAGGGCGCGAAGCAGATCATCGGAAACATCCGTATTGAAGCGAGCCCAAGTCGCCATGGCGTACGCCATGCTCTCATCCGGAACCATCGAGGCCTCCCAAGTCCGCCAGACTAGCCCGTCCGGCCCGTCATGGCGAGGCGCACAACCCTGCGGCGCAGACGGAATACGGCAATGCCTCATTCTCACTAAACCGTGGCCAGAGCTTCGTGAATGCGCTCGCGCAACCACTGATGGGCCGGGTCCGAATCGAAGCGAGGATGCCACCACAGTGAGTCCACGACCGCCGGGAGCTCAGGCGGCGCCGCGACGGTGACGACGTCATGAAGATCGATTGGCGCAGAGAGCAGGCGCCTCGGCACCGTGGCCACGAGATCCGTGTTCCGG
>CBDURI010000498.1:0-1761 GCA_965369435.1 uncultured bacterium | reverse complement strand
GCTCTGACCCCTCTATTTTTTTTTGGACTGTTTGGACCAGGAGTCTCTGAGTTGGATGGTGCGGTTGTAGACGGGGCGAGCCGGCGAGCTGTCCGGGTCCACGACGAAGTAGCCAAGGCGCTCGAACTGGACGCGTTCGCCCGGGCCCCGCGTGGCTAGGCTGGGTTCGAGCTTGGCGGCTCTGAGCACTTCGAGCGACGCGGGATTGATGCGATCCGTGAAGTCGCCTTCGTGGGCCTCGTCGAGGGGATTCTCATCGTTGAAGAGGCGGTCGTAAAGGCGCACCTCCGCGTCAACGGCGTGCTTGGCGCTGACCCAGTGAATCGTTCCGCGCACTTTGCGACCGTCGGGCGCGTTGCCGCCTTTGGACTCCGGGTCCCAGGTGCAGCGGAGCTCGATGACGTTGCCCGCGTCGTCTTTGATGACCTCGTTGCACGTCACCAGCGCGGCGTAGCGCAACCGCACTTCCTTGCCGGGCGCCAAGCGGAACCACTTTTTCACTGGCTCTTCCATGAAGTCGTCGCGCTCGACGAAGACCTCGCGCGTGAGGTGGAGCGTTCGTGATCCGAAGCTCTCGTCGTTCGGGCTGAAGGGTGCGTCGAGCTCGATCTCTTCACCTTCAGGAAAATTTTCGATGACCAGCTTCAACGGCCTCAGGACTGCCATCGTGCGGGGCGAGGTGGCGTTGAGGTCTTCGCGAAGCGCGTGCTCGAGGAGCCCGACGTCGACGATGCTGTCCCGGCGCGACACCCCAATCCGCTCCGCAAACCGGCGAATCGCGGCAGCTGTGTAGCCCCGGCGGCGCATTCCGGCGATCGTGGGCATTCGTGGGTCATCCCAGCCGCTGACGCGTTCTTCCTCAACCAGCCGCTTGAGAAGGCGTTTACTCATCACGGTATAGGTCAGATTCAAACGCGCGAACTCGTACTGCCGAGGCACCGGGTCGAAGTCGAAGTGCGACACGAACCATTGATAGAGCGGGTTGTGATGTGCGAACTCGAGCGTGCAGACCGAATGGGTGACGCCCTCGAACGCGTCCGACATCGGGTGCGCATAGTCGTACATCGGGTAGATGCACCAATCGTCGCCCGTGCGGTGATGGGTGAGCTTGCGAATCCGGTACATCACCGGGTCGCGCAGGTTCACATCCTTGGATGCCATGTCGATCTTGGCACGCAGGACGTGAGCGCCCTCGTCGAACTCGCCTTTTCTCATACCGGCCAACAGGGCCAGGCTCTCGTCGGTTGACCGATCGCGAAACGGGCTGTTGACTCCTGGCTTGTAGAAGTCGCCACGGCCTGCACGGATCTCTTCGAGGGTTTGGCTGTCGACATACGCGAGCCCGCGCTTGACCAAGTCGACTGCGCAATCGTAGAGCCGTTCGAAGTAGTTCGACGCGAAGTACTCGTGGCTCCCCCAATCGAACCCGAGCCAGCGCACGTCCTCGCGGATCGCCTCGACATACTCGGTTTCCTCGGCCTCTGGGTTCGTGTCGTCGAAGCGCAGGTGACAGCGCCCGTCGGCCGCGATGTCGGCGGTCGTGAAGTTCACACAGATCGCCTTGGCGTGCCCGATGTGCAGATATCCGTTCGGCTCCGGAGGGAACCGCGTCACCACCTGACCGCCATGCTTGCCGTCGCGGATGTCGGCTTCGACGAGGTCGTGAATGAAGTTGGGCGCGTTCTCTTGGCCCTCGGTCTTGCCCTTCGGCTCGCTCATGCCGCAGGTCTAGCGCGCTTTTTGCCTGGATGCCGCTTTTGC
>CBDURI010000497.1:0-1780 GCA_965369435.1 uncultured bacterium | reverse complement strand
GAGCTCTTCACCCGCGCCCAGCCAGGGATTGAGCAGTTCTGGGACTACGAAACGGCTGGCAAAGCGATCCCCGCCGGGATTCTCCAGCTCGAAGGCGTCCTTCGTATCGTCCCGGACAACGAGCGTATCCTCATTTTCACGATCGGTTCGTACCTCGGCTACGGCGTTGGCTGGATCGAGGACCGGCTCGAACGAGCCGATGTCGCGGACGACTTCGAGGAGGTGCTCCACTTACGCGGCCGAGCGCGACTCATGTACACGCGGGCTTGGGAGCTAGCGAAGCACATGCTGCGGCTTCGAGCCGATGGACTCGACGAAGCCATTGCGGGCGGTACCGACACGCTAGCCGGTTGGCTCGAGACCAACTTCCGCGAGCGCCAAGATGCCGAGGTGCTGCTCCTTGCTTCGCAGGCGTGGGCCGCCAACATCATTTTCAACATGCACGACATGGACGCGATCGCCGATTTTCCCATGGCCAAGGTGATACTGGAGCGTTCCGTCGACTTGGACCCGACTTTCTACTTCATGCAAGGAACGATGCTATTGGCCGTGGTCGCATCGCAGCAGTTTCCGCCCGACATCGAGAAATCGAAGGCCCTGTTCGACGAGGTTCTCGCCGGCACCGAGCGTCGATCGCTCATCGTGCAAGTCAGCATGGCTCGTTACTATGCGGTCGCCATCGGGGACTATGAGCTGTTCACTAAACTCTTGGACGAAGTAGTCGCCGCCGGGGATGTTCTCCCTGAAGCCCGGTTGCTGAACGTCATCGCTCGCAGGCGCGCGGAGCGTTACCTCAACCAACCCTATTTGTATTTCAGTGATGTGGAGGGTTAGCGTGGGCAATCTCCGTGGCTCGATATTCGCGATCTGCTTCGTTTGTTCGGCTGTGTTCTTACGCGGGTCGGCGCCGGGGCCAGCGCTGGCCGACGAGATGACGACCATCCGCCTTGCAACGCTCCTCCCGCCTGGGTCGCGATACAACGACCTGCTGCGCGCGTGGAACCGCAGCCTGAAAAAGGGCACCGACAACCAGGTGCAGATCCGCTTCTACACGGGTGGCAGCCAGGGAGACGAACGGGATTTCGTCCGCAAGATGCGCGTGGGGCAGATGGACGCGGCGATACTCTCGACGACGGGTCTGGGGATCCTGGTTCGGCCGACATTGGTGTTGGCGGTGCCTGGAGTCATGAAGGACTACGACCAGCTCGATCGGGTTCGCGATGCATTGGATGGTCGCTTCACCGGGTTGTTCGAACGAAGCGGCTTCCAACTGCTGGCCTGGGCCGATGCCGGCAAGATCCGAATCTTATCGGCTCACGAGTTCGCCGCACCCGCGGACCTCAAATCGCTGCGACCTTGGGCTTGGAAAGACGAACCCATTTTCGCTCACTTTCTGAATGTCATTGGCGCCAATCCCGTGCGTCTCGGACTCAACGAGGTTTACGCGGGCCTACAAACACGCATGATCGACACGGTGCCCGTTTCGGCGGTGGCCGCGATTGCGCTGCAGTGGTTCACCAAGCTCAAGTACGTGGCCAAGCAGAACTTCGGCATCATCGTGGGAGCGATGCTGATCAGGAAAGAAAAGTATGACGCCCTGGCGCCGAAGCATCAGCAAGTCCTTCGAGACACAGCCGCCAAGATGACGCGAGCGTTTCAACCGATGATTCGAAGGGATGACGACCGTGCCTACGTCTCCCTCGTGAAGAGAGGCTTCATCGAAGTCGATCTCAGTGCGCACCAAGCGGCTTGGGATGCCGCGGCGGCCACGACGCGAACC
>CBDURI010000496.1:0-1795 GCA_965369435.1 uncultured bacterium | reverse complement strand
GACCAAGCGACCACGCCCGTCTTGCGGTCGAGCGCGTAGAATGTTCCCGCTTGGTCGCCCACGAACACATGGTCGTCGGTCACCGCAAGGCTCGCCGAGATCGACGTATCGGACACATCGTTCGTCCACAGCTCGGCACCGTCCTCGGCCGAACGAGCAAACACGCGCCCGTCCCAATCGGCGAAGTAGACGACCCCGTCGACGATCGCCGGCGTGCTCGTCGTCTCGACGCCTGTGTGCTCCCAAAGAAGCTGGAGGTTGGCGACGCTGTCCCGGCCGATCGCGGTCTCCAGGGTATTGCTGCGCGTGTTGTGAAAATCGTGACCGAAGGCACGCCATTCGGAGTCGGCGCCGTAGTCGATGCCGGGCTCGGAGGGGCCGCTCGTGCTGCAAGCTGAAAGGGTAAAAAGCAAGAGCGCTACGGGCGCGCACGTCAAGGATAAGCGAGTCACTAAAACCTCCAGCGCGACCTCTTATCAGAGAACGATGCGACGCGCACACGGGTCCCGACGGTGGGAAGGGTTCTCGTGTCGTCACTCCTGCGATAGGGTGCGCCATGCGGTCTCCGGTCGGCTGGATTTGGCGAGGCGCGTTGGCCGTCTTGGCTTTCGGGTTGGCGCTCTATGCGTTTCAGGGCGGCGTCGTCGTCTCGGATAGGCCGGAGGTGGTGGGTGCGGGGATCCTGACGCACGTGTACTACTCGCTCGGCTTGTTCGTGCTCGGTGGACTCGATCTCGGGGTCCCGATCGACGGTCCGGACGGCGCACGGGTCGCGCTCTGGTTCGCATATTTCCTGGCCCCGTTGGTAACGACGGGAGTGCTGGTGGAAAGCGCGTTGCGACTTCTGACGCCCGCGTGGATTCAACGGCAGCACCTCCGCAACCACATCGTCGTCGTAGGCGTGGGCCAGCTCGCGGAGCTATTTCTCGAGACCCTGCATGCCGGGACGAAGAGCCCGCGCGTGCTCCTAGTCGACACGCGGCAGAGTCAGCGGCTGCTTGCGAAGGCACGAGATCAATATGGCGCACCCTATGTCTGCGCCGACATCCGCAACAGCTCCACCCTGGGCCTGCTCTCCTTGAGCCACGCGAAAGGCGTCGCACTACTGACCGGGGACGATCTCATCAATCTCGAGGCGGCGTGGGCAGTGCTCGAAGCCGAGCCTTCGATGTCAGTCGTGGCGCACATCGATGACATCCAGATGAAGCGAGAGATGGATCGGCTGATGGGCGATAGTGAAGGTCAACGCATCCGCGCCTTCAACATGCATCACATGGCTGCGGAGCGACTGTACGACCAACACCTCGCTCCGCGCTTCGAGGAAACTTCGGCGCGGGACGCGGTCGTGCTGGTCGGATTTGGGCGCTTCGGTCAAACGATGCTGGAGCACCTACGGCGCGAGGCGAGCGACGAGCTCGAACGAGTCGTGATCGTCGACCCGACTGCCAAGAACGCCGTCGCTGCCTTCAACATGCAGACCCACCAGTCGTCCTTTCCTGTGGACGTCATCGATGGCGATGCCGAAGATCCCATGGTCTGGGACCAACTCGACGCCCTTCTCAAAGACGCGGCCCATCCCCCGGTCTTCATCTTTGGAACCAACAGCGATTCACTGAACCTTCGCTTGGCGATGTTGCTTCGGAAGCGGTCTCGGAGCCTCGAAATCTTCGTCCGATGCTTCCACGAGTCCCGGTTCTCTGCCCAGCTCGCCAAGGAGTACCGATTCCACGTGATGGCGCTCGAACAAATGATGCACGAGGCGCTCGAAGAGCTGCAAAAGGAGTGGTTCGACTAG
>CBDURI010000495.1:0-1809 GCA_965369435.1 uncultured bacterium | reverse complement strand
AATAGCCATTGCAGTAAACATCACCAAGGTCATCGTGAGGATCACGCCTACGAGCCCGGGCACGATGAACACGGGGGTGCGAAGGTCCGGGTTGTACCAAATCGCAGGCTCCACGGCGATCACCTGGGTGGGTGCTGCGGCTGGCTGTCCCAGTCGCTGAAGCCGCTCGACGCTGAGCACGGACGAGCGCGCGGATGCAAGCGACATGGCGGTGTCAGTTGCGGCTGCGACGACCTGCGGATCCGAGCCGTCAACGACGAGTTGAAGTTGAACCGTTCTGCCCGCTTCGACCTCGGCTCCGAATCGTGGGGGGACGACCAAGGCCACCATGGCCTCACGAGACCGCAGGGCCACGCCGATCTGCTCGTACCCATCCACGTGGCCCACGACGTCGTAGAAACCGGTAGCTTCCATGCGCCTCACGAACCCCCGGGACTCCGCGGAATGATCCTGATCGTAGATCACGGTCGCGATGTTTCGAACGTCCGTGTTGATCGCATAGCCGAAGAGCAGCAGCTGGAGGATCGGAAGGCCGACCATCATTCCCATGGTGAGACGGTCGCGCCGAGCTTGGATCATCTCCTTCCAGGCGATCGCCAGCATGCGGTTCATGGTCCGTCTCCGTTCCGCGCCTCACTGTGCACCATAGCGACGAATGCATCTTCGACGTTGGGGGCGACCTCGCGGGCATCACCAACGCTCGGTCCTGCGCCAAGGACGTCGTGGGCGAGCGCCACCGGGTCGACGCCACCGAGCGTCGCAAGTCGCAGGCGATCGCCGAACGGGGCGACTTCGTCGATCGCAGGGTGCGGGGTGAGCAGGTCCATCGCCGCGGCTACATCCGGGGTCGAGATCACGCCGACGCGAATGTTGCGACGCTCAATGACCTCCGTGGGCGTTCCGATGTCGAGCAGCGTACCTCGAAAAATGAAGGCAAGTCGATGGCAGCGCTCCGCCTCGTCCATGTAGTGCGTGGTGACGATGACCGTCGTGCCCGCCGAGGCGATGCGATGGATGTGGGCCCAGAATTCCCTGCGGCTCACCGGGTCGACACCAGCCGTCGGTTCATCGAGAAACAACAGTGGCGGTTGGTGGATCGTCGCGCAGACGAGCGCGAGGCGTTGCTTCCAACCCCCGGACAGCGTGCCGCTGATCTGATCGCGCCGTTCGGTCAAGCCCGCGCGATCGAGCTCTTCGCGCACGCGCGTCCGACGCTCGCTTCGACCGAGCCCATAGATCCCTGCATAGAAGCGCAAGTTCTCTTCGACCGTGAGGTCTTCGTAGAGGCTGAAGCGCTGGGTCATGTAGCCAATGTTTTGCTTGACCTGCTCCGGCTCCGTCGCGACATCGAAACCGACGACGGTCGCACGACCACTGCTCGGGTCGAGAATCCCGCAAAGCATACGTAGCGTCGTCGACTTGCCGGCACCGTTGGGGCCGAGAAGGCCGAAGATCTCACCGCGATGGACTCGAAAGCTCACATCACTGACCGCGACGAGCTTTCCAAAATTACGAGAGAGCCCCTCGGCGACGACGGGGTCTTCCACCGCTATTCGCCCTTCATCTCGAAGGTGGCGAACGAGGGAACGCCGGCGTGGAGGCGCTCATCGGGATCATTGATGCGAACTCGGACACGAACGACCAGATTGGAGCGCTCGGTGGGGGAAAAGAGGTATCGCGGCGTAAACTCGGTCGTCGGCGCGATGTGCTCGATCTCGCCATCGAACGAATCGTCCTCCGCGTCGACGCGAATGCGCGCCGGCAAACCGACTTCCAACCCTGCGAGCGACTGCTGCGGCACGAAGACAT
>CBDURI010000494.1:0-1813 GCA_965369435.1 uncultured bacterium | reverse complement strand
CTCGAAAAAGGAGCGACCAGTGGCCGACAAAGAAACCACGAGCTTCATGCGATCCTTGTGCATGGGACGCATCGAACAGGACGTCATCTTCCCCTTCCCGACCGTCTCCGACGCGCAGAAAGAAACGCTCGGTGACATCACGGGCGCGCTCGATGGTCTACTCGGCACCCGCACCGAGGACTTCCGCAAATGGGACGTCGACGGTGAGCTTCCGGCGGACTTCATCGACGAGCTCAAGGAGTTCGGGATGTTCGGCCTAGTGATCCCCGAGGAGCACGGCGGAATGGGTCTCGGCAACATGGCCTACTCCCGGACGCTGCAAGAGGTCGCGAAGTACGACGCATCGATCGCCGTGACGATCGGTGCGCACAGCTCGATCGGGATGCGCGGTCTGCTGCTCTTTGGCACCGAAGACCAGAACAGCCGCTACATGGAAAAGCTCGCGAGCGGCGAAATGATCGCAGCGTACTGCCTCACCGAGGCCGGCGCGGGCTCGGACGCGGCCGCGGTGACGACCACCGCGGTCAAAGACGGCGACCACTGGGTCCTCAACGGAAACAAGCTTTGGATCACCAACGGCGGCATCGCTGACTTCTTCACGATCTTCGCCAAGACGCCCGAGGAAGGCGGCCGGGGAAAAATGACTGGCTTCATCGTGACCACCGACATGGAGGGAGTGAGCGTCGGGCCGCACGAAGACAAGATGGGTTTGCGGTCGAGCTCGACGACCACCGTACACTTGGACAACGTCAAGGTGCCCGCCAACAACGTCCTCGGCGAAGTCGGTCAGGGCTTCAAGGTCGCGATGGCGATTCTAAACAGCGGGCGCACGGGGCTCGGCGGCGGGTCGGTGGGCGCGATGAAGAACCTCATCGCGATGTCGACCAAGCAGGCGAACGAGCGCAAGACATTCGGCGCACCGATTTCGAGCTACGGCTTGATCAAGAAGAAGGTCGCCCAAATGGTCATCGACTGTTACACGGCCGAGGCCGCCGTGACCATGGTCGGTGGGCTCATCGACGCCGGGTACAAGGAGTACCAAGTCGAAGCGGCCATTTCGAAGGTCTACGCAACGGAGTGCCTGGGGCGCACGGCGGATGAAGCCCTGCAGATCGCGGGGGGCAACGGATACATGCGCGAGTTTCCCTATGAGCGCATCGTTCGCGACTGCCGAATCAACCGCATCTTCGAGGGGACGAGCGAGATCTTGAGGTTGCTCATCGCTCTGACCGCGATGAACGACGTCGCCAGCCAGCTCCAGGAGATCTCGGCGACCATGAAGGACATTTTCAACGACCCGATCAAGGGCTTCGGCGTCCTTTCGGACTACGCGCGCAAGCACGCCGCCCTTCGCACCGGCATCGGGGGCGAGGCCAAATTCGAGGGGCTGCACGAGTCCATTCAAGACCAGGCGCAGGTTTTCGAAGAGGAAACCCGCTACCTCGCGCAGGCGACCGACAAGATTCTCCGCAAGCACGGCAAGGGCATCATCGGCAAGCAGTTGGCCAGCCACCGGCTCGCCCAAATCATGATCGACCTCTTCGTCATGGCCGCGACAATCAGCCGCGTGCAGGCCTCGATCGACGCCAAAGGGACGGACAGCGCTGCGTTGGAAATCGACATCCTCAAGATGTTCACGCGGGCAGCAAAGGTGCGCATCAAGCGCAACTTCCGCCGCATCGACAGCAACGACGACGAGATGCTGAAGGGGCTGGCCGAGGATGCGTTCGAAGCCGAAGGCTTCCGCTGGGACACGATCTAGTGTGCGAGAGATTTTTTCTTGTGGTCGAGCGCGCCCGCAGGAGCGTAGTGA
>CBDURI010000493.1:0-1819 GCA_965369435.1 uncultured bacterium | reverse complement strand
CGCTCGCCCGAGCGCGTTTGAAACACGATGTAGAGCCGGCATCGCTCGGTCATGGCGCGAGCCGCCGTCTCTACATAGACCTCTACGCCTCCGCGTTCCTCGAAACGACAAGCGCGTCTTTGCGGGTCGTCGGGCAGCACGCCAGCGTCGAGTGGGAAGTAGGGCGGTGAGCTGGTGATCAGATCGTAGCGCTCGCCTCCAAAATCCACATCGCGAAAGTCCGCGTGTCGGACCTCGATGTGGCTGTCGTGTGCCGGAAGCTCGGCGATGGCGCGCGCGGCCATAGTGACCGATTGATCTTGCGCCTCGATTCCGAGGGCAGTCCTCGGGCGTAGCTTGTGACTCACCATCAAGAGCACCGAGCCCACACCGCACCCGAGGTCGAGGTATCGCGCCGGCGGGTTTGGGTTCCTATGGACGGCATACCAAGCGGTGATCAGGTCGTCGGTACTGGTGCGATGTCCCCCCGTGCGCTGGTAGATGTGCCAACCCCCGATGAGGCGATCCCGCACCGCGTCGCCCGGCCAGCCCGCGCTCACGTTGATTGCCTCTCCCCGAGCACGTTCTAGACGCGGTCCCGCGCCGGAATCTCGGAGAGCTTGATCACCGACATCTCCGGCATGAGGTCGGTCTCCGCCAGCAGAGTTCGGAGCACGACCTGGCCACGACGCCGGCCCTCGGTGCTGATCCAGTTCTTCACCCCGGGATTGTCGCGGCAGGCGTAAAGCCGAAAGGACCCATCCTCGTCGTAGACAGTCTGACGATTGTTGATCGCCACGGGATGGTGCCGGTAGTCGCCGGCTCGAAGGTAGTGGTCGAAGACCTGGCACGACCAGTAGCGGCACGGCACGTCTTTGGCTTCGATCAGAATCACCTCGTCATCGGAGAGCTTGAACGAAACCCCCGAGTAGCCGATGCCAGGGCCGGGGAGGTTGTTCGCGACCACCTTGGGGTCGATCATCTCGAACACCTCGTCGGGCGTGTACTCGTCGTGCTCACCTTCTTCGACTGCGAGCTGGCCGTCTTCTCCAATACGCGTGGGAGCCGAGGGCGCGTCGCCGTCGTACTCGATCGTGCTCATGCCTACGATGGCCGACACGCCCAGACCGGCGTCCACCGTGTCCTGCATGAACGCGACAAGGCGGTCGAGCCCAGCCGAGAGGTCAGCAAGGCCGTACTCCTTCGGGGGCGCTACGTCGTCCAGGCATTCGAGGTTCATGAGGGCAGGGCGGTACTTGCCCTTGTCGACCTCGATCACGCATTCGGGAAAATATTGCCGTGTCAGGATGAACGGCTGATTGCCTTCGAGCTTCAACCAGTTCTTCGCGCCTTCGGGACGCTCCCTGCTGATGTGAATCGTCGCTACTTGATCGTCGCCTTCTTCCTCGAAGGCGATGTCCTTGTCGATCAAGAAGCTCACCATCGAGCGCATTCCTTCGTCGTCGCTCGCGTAGACGACGATCGAAAAGAAAATATCGTCGCCTCGTCGGATGGTGAACTCATAGGAGAGCGACGCGTCGAGCTTGGCGTCGTGGTACAGCGTGTCGGGTCCATCCCCGACAAAGCTCCGAATGGGGGTGAAGGCGCGCGCAAGCACCGGGTGGGTGCGGTCCGCTTCCATCTCGAGCTCGTGTCCCCCTGCGATCAGCGAGGCGAGGTAGCGAAACCCTTCCGCTCGCTCGCGGGGACTTCGTGCGCCGATGGGGCCGACGATTTTCTCTCCGACTTCTTTGAGCTGGTCGGCGAACCGGTTCCATGCGGCTTGGCTGGGGGTCTTTTGGTCCGGCATCCTGTTTGAGCACGTAACGTGGAGGCGGTT
>CBDURI010000492.1:0-1821 GCA_965369435.1 uncultured bacterium | reverse complement strand
CAGGCTCGCGCTCCAACCCCGACGCCGGAGCACTCGGTAGACCAGGCCATAGACGGCGAAGTTGAATCCGAGGTAGGCGGAGAACACCAACCAGAAGAGCGCACTCGCGGCGTACCCATAGCCCGAGAACACGTCGAGGAACTCGACGAGCCAGTGGTAGCCACCGGCGCATGTGACGGCTCCGTACAACCACGCGACCGCCAACGTGTGACGCCAAGTGCGCCCGAGGCCGAGCTCCAAGGCGCCCCAAAGCGGAACCAAGCACAACAGCGAAAGCGGCCAGAACCCGAAACCGGCCCAGCCGAGAAAGTAGAGCACCCCGCCGAGGACAGCGAGTCCGTACGCCTGATAGCGAGGCGCCAAGGTCGAGCTTTCCGAAGGGCTCTCGGTCACTGGGCGCTTACTAGCACGCGTTCGGTGGATTCGCGCACGATGTCGAGCAAGCGGTCGAGGTCCGCGTCCTCGATGTTGAGTGGCGGCACGACGTAGATGGTGTTGCCGAGCGGCCGAAGGTGGGCCCCGAGCTCGAGCGCTGCGTCGGAGATCTGCCAGCCGACCGTGCCCATGTAGCCGGGAGCTCCCACTTCGAATGCAGCGCACATGCCCAACGCGCGGGGTGCGCGTACACCCGGGACCTCGGTCATGCTCTGGATCCGCGCGGCGAGCTTGGCGGCCTTCGGATGGGCGGATTCGAGAATGTCCTCGTCGCGGTAAATCGCGAGGACTTCGCGTGCAACGGCCGCGCCGAGGGGGTTGCCACAGAACGTATGCCCGTGCATGAGCGCGCGGCTCTTGTCACCACGGAAACCATCGTAGATGCGATCGGTGGCTAGCGTGGCAGCGAAGGGAAGCGCCCCTCCCGAGAGGCCCTTGGCCGTGCACAGGAGGTCCGGCGTGATGCCCGCGTGGTCGCACCCCCACAACGGCCCCGTTCGGCCCAAGCCGGTGAAGACTTCGTCCGCGATCAGCAATGTGTCGGCGCGTTGGGTTTCCTCACGCAATGCTGCGAGGAGGCCGGCGGGGTAGGTCCGCATTCCCGCCGCGCCCTGAACCATCGGTTCGACGATCACCGCGGCGATTTCGTCCACGCCTTCGCGAAGGAGCGCAAACAGCCGCTCGAACACCGGCTCCCACTGATGGTTCACTGCGTCCGGCGGCCTCCGCACGTCGAAGAGGAGCGGCCGAAAGATGCTGGTGAACTCATCGACGTCGCCCGCGCTCATCGCACCGAGGGTGTCGCCGTGATAGCCGCCTGGCAGTGCGAGGAAGCGTCTGCGCTCAGGCCGTCCGTTCTGTTGCCAGTACTGAAACGCGATCTTCAGCGCGACCTCCACCGCAGTCGAGCCATTGTCGCTGTAGAAGACCCGCGTGAGACCCTCCGGGGCGATCGCGACGAGCTCGGCAGCAAGCCGCGAAGCCGGCTCGTGCGTCGCCGCGGCCAGTGTACTGTGCATCATCCGCTCGGACTGCCGCGCGATAGCCTCCCGAAGACGCGGATGCCCGTGTCCGAGGTTGTTGCACCACCAGGACCCGCTCGCATCGAGAACGCGGCGCCCATCACCGGTGATCAACCAAGGCCCTTCGGCGCGGTCGACGACCAACAGCGGACGGTTTTGATGATCCTCGCTCGACGTGTACGGCCGCCACAGGTGCGCCCGGTCCAGCGCGATCAGCTCGTCATCGGAAGACATTGCGGCCACTTTGCGCCAGTGCCAGTGCCGGTGCCAGTGAATCAGGCAGGGCTGACGAGGACTTCACGGCGGCCACCGGCTTTGGAGCTGGGGGGCCCGACGACTCCCTCTTGCTCCATGCGCTCCACGA
>CBDURI010000491.1:0-1835 GCA_965369435.1 uncultured bacterium | reverse complement strand
CATCGGTTCTTGGGTATCGCAGACCGTCAAATAGCTCACGACCACGGCCTGTACGGAGCGCACATCGTGATCGCCGCGGTTCGCAGAGAGCTTCGTACCGTAACTCGGTTTCTCTTGGTGCAACGGGTAGAGACCGTTGCCGCGGAGCTCGAACGAGGGCTGCTCTCGCTCGACTGGGCGGTGCCGGAGCTACATCCCGAGCGCGACTACGCACTGCCATCCGATCGAATGCGACACCGAATTCGTGAGGTCCGCACGACCATCAAACACGCCGCCAAGCAGCTCCGCAGCCGGCGTCACTCGGTTCGCGAACCACGGACGGAACGCAAGAGCGAACGTGTGCCAAAAAGCAATCATCAAGACATCTGGGCATTCCGGTTCATCTTACGCGCGTTCGTCGCGAAGGCGTCGGTCGCCTCGGTCGGCGCCAACGATCGGATCGACGCGAGCAGCCTCGAATTCGTTGCGGAGTTCGTTCGCCACTTCCGCGCCTTTGGCCCACGCTTGAGTCGCGCGACCGACTACCCGCGCCGTGGACCGCTGACACGCGCAGTGAGTCCACTGGGTCGCCAGGAAGCTGTCCGCGCGCATAGCCTCGATCTCGCAGCGCACGAGTGCGTCCTCTTTCTCGATCATCTCGACAGGGCATTGGCCGAGGTGCCGCAATCGACGTTGGCTCCGTTCGACAAGAGTAAGGCAGCAGCCGAGCTCCGAAGCTACCTCGCAACAGCAAGGGACCACACGGCGGTTGATCGTGCCGCCGCCGGTGCATTTGGATTGACCGACCCCGGTCGCGTGCAAGCCGGCTAAACGACGAGCCCCAATGCCGCAAAGGTGCGTTCGATGACCCAAAACGCGGCAAGCGATCCGATGATGTAGGCGGGCACGGTGCGGTTACTCTGCCAACTCGAAGGGAGCGCGTGGCGCATGATCGCAAAGCTCAGCCCGGCCACAGCGATGACGCCCAACTGGCCGATCTCGAGCCCGAGATTGAAACCGACGAGGGCGAGCGGAATTTCTTCGGTCGGAAGACCCGCATCGAACAAGACGGAGGCGAAGCCGAGGCCGTGGAGTAGCCCGAGCGCTCCCGGAAGCGTCCATGGGTGCTTCCATACGGCGCCGTGTTGCCCCGACTGGATCTCCAGCGCCAGGACCATGATCGTGAGGGCAATCGCTGCTTCGACGAGCGCCATGGGGACCGACAGGATCCCGAGAACCGAGAGGGCCAGCGTAAGGCTGTGACCCACGGTGAACGCGGTGACAGCAGCGATCAGCCGGCGATGCCAACCAAAGAGGACCAGGAGACCGAGGACGAACGTCAGGTGGTCCCAACCGGTGAGGAGGTGCTCGACCCCAAGCGCTAGGTACTCGAAGAACGAATGCGATTCGTCTTCCTGGGTGGTGATCGTCAGCTGCGGCGTCGCGGTGTCGAGGATCGCGTGGTGAACGTCCCCGTCGGCACGGACGACGCGCACCACGACATTGATGCTCGAGTCCGAAAAGCCGTCCACACGTACGACAGCGCCCACCATGTCGGGCGGGTCGCAACGGAGCTCGGTGGTTTCCTCGACGGCGGTTTCGTCTTCCGTCTTGTGGCGCTCGGGGGGACCCAACGTCGTGCAGGACTCTGGAACCCGGGGTTGAAGCGATTGTCCGGTGGGCCGCTTCACCGGGGCGCGCCAGCGCATCGTGACCTTCCCGTCGGGCCTCTGCTCGAAGGAAAGGACGGATGGGGCGAGTGGGTGGGCGGAAACGTCAGACGCCGGACCGAGCAGGAGGGTGACGAACGCGATGGCGAAGGTGACACGCACTAGGGCGCCCTCTCGACACGGACG
>CBDURI010000490.1:0-1863 GCA_965369435.1 uncultured bacterium | reverse complement strand
GCCGAGGTCGTTGACGACGACCTTCGCCCCACGTGACGCCAACAAGAGCGCGTGGACACGGCCGAGCCCCTGCCCGGCCCCGGTAACAATCGCGACGCGCCCATCGAACCTGACTTCTTTGCTCATATGCCCTCGGATTCAAAAACAATCAGAGCTGACTGTTTATGCCGATTCGAGCAGATGTCAAGGCGTCGATGACGCCATGCGCTCGAGACGCATCGACGAGCCGCGCGCCTTCTGACTGAAGATGCCCAGCATGTAGACGCGGATCAAGAACCACCAGAAGCTCTGCTCGTTGAGCCGCGGGTCGAGCTTGTCCGCGATCTTTGCATGCGCTGCTGGGGCATCGCTCCAATGCATCCCGGGATTGTCGTGGTGGACGGTGTGCAGGCCGTTGTTGAGCAACAGCAAGTTCATCAACGGGCCGACGATGTTCCGGGAGTGATTGACGGGCGACTCCTCATCCGCCTGTACGTGCTGGACGTAGTTGAAGATCAACACGACGTACAGCGAGACTTGCTGCGGAACAAAGATGTACAGCAGCGCCTTCTGCCAATCGACCACAAACGCAGTCACGAGGAAACCCACCAGCAGAACGTACTGCGAAATGTAGAACCAGAAGCGCCTTCGATTGGTGCGGTATTGCTTCTTGAGGAAGTCGCGAATCGGCTTCTGTTGATGAAACGCGCTCACGGTCGGGTACGTAAGGAGCGTGAAGAGGTTGGTCTTCTCCGTGTAGCGGTACGTCCTCGTATAGTCACCCTCCCGGTTGTTGAACTTGTGGTGGTTCTGGTTGTGGGTCGGAATCCAGACGAAGGCAGGAAATCCGTAGAACAGCGTCAGCCAGTAGTCGGTGAGCGCGTTCAGCTTCTTCGATTTCCAGATGGTCAGGTGATTGTGATTGTGAGCGATCACCGAAACGGAGACCGCCATGAACAGGCACGCGACGAACAGCACCGAGCTGAACGCGTCGCGGCTCCATTGAACGACGAGCAGAGCCGTCGTGACGGCCATGTAGATCAACGTGCGGATGTCGGCAGCGTACCTAAGCATCGAGGCTCCCCTGGCGGGCTAGAACGGGTCATCAGCACGCCGCGGCTCTCTTGCATGTTTCTGAGGGGCCACGCCAGTAGACACTGGCACGGGTCCTTTCGCTGCAGTAGCGTCCCCGCGAGCACCATGACGCGGCAACGCACACGACCGGACATGTCGGGGAAACCCGGCTACATCACGCCCGAGGGCTACCGCCGCTTCGAGGAGGAGGCCGATCGACTGTGGAACGTCGACCGCCCCGCGATGGCCAAAGCCGTGCAAGTTGCGGCGGCCGAAGGCGACCGCTCGGAGAACGCGGAGTACCAGTACAGCAAGCAGCGGCTTGCTGCGATCGATCGGCGACTTCGTTTCTTGGGGCGACGGTTGAAGGTTCTCACCATCGTCGATGAGGCGCCCCCCGACAACGGGCGGGTGTACTTCGGGAGCTGGGTCACCATCGAAGACGAGGATGGCAACACGCAAACCTATCGCGTCGTTGGGCCGGACGAGATCGACGCGGCGAAGAAATGGATCAGTATGGACTCGCCGGTTGGAAAATCGCTCCTATCTCGAGAAGTCGGGGACGAGATCACGGTGCGGCGCCCCAAGGGCGAAGTGACAAGCGAGATCATCGAGGTTCGCAACACAGCAAAAGAGAACTAGCGACCCCGTGAAGCGTTAGATGTCGTAGCCACGCTCCGTATGCTGCGTGAGGTCGAGCCCCGTTTCTTCGTCGTCTGCTTGAACTCGAAGGCCCACGATACTTGCCACCTTGAGCGAGATGTAGGTGCCGACGAGAGTCCACGCGATCGTGATGACAGCGGCAATGCT
>CBDURI010000489.1:0-1867 GCA_965369435.1 uncultured bacterium | reverse complement strand
AAGCCTGTTCCCGAGATGCCAATTCATGAAGTACCGGGCCGCGAGCAGTCCCGTCGTGTTGAGGCTAGCCTCGTTCAAGCCATCGACCGCGGCGTCCAACCTTGCGCGGAACCCGCTGTCGCCCCAGTCGTCGAGCCCCGTCGTCCGCTCCGCCATCTTCATGACGCGCTCCGAATCGACAGGGATCATCTTCTTGCTGAGAACATCCAGCTTGTTCACCAGGGAAAACGGGAGGCTGGGCTTCAGGTCGGGCGGTGTCTCGCTCATCGAGGGTCTAGTAGAACGCATGGCCGTAGGGTGTCAAAGCGACACTCGCGCAAGATGCCGAACGGTCGCCAGCGCTCGGCCAGTGGTTCTCTCGGGCTTCCGAGCGGTTGCCAAGTCGGGTCCGAGAGTTCGCGAATGGTTCGCGCCGCTGCGACGGATGGCGTCGTTAGAAGAGGACCTTGACCCCGAAGTTGATGTCTACGTCGTTGACCTTGGTGTCGACGGGGCGGGTTTGAATGGCATCGGGGTTGTATGTGGGGGGGAGGAGCAGCCCGAGTGTATCGCCTCTGCCGTGGGAGTAGCGGATCCCGATCGCGAAGGCGATGACGAGCTTGTCGTCGTCGGCGCTCGTCTCGGGGGCGTCTGGGCTCGTTTCCTTGTTGGTGAAGAGCACGCCAAAGTTCGCACCGAAGAAGTCTATCTGTCGGTCGCCGAGGACGAGCAGTTCTTGAGTCTGACTGAAGTCGGTGAACGCGCCCAGGCCGAGCTTCACGAACTGATGCACGTTGAAGACAGCGCCGATCCTGCCGTTGGGCGCGGTCGTCTGGTTGAACAGAAACCTCGAGCTACGCAGCTTGAAGTCCACCACGAGATCGCCCTCGATCCAGCCCCAGTTGCCGACGTAGGCGATCCCGAGTCGCATCGTTCCGGGTTCGGAGCCGAACCAGCCGCCGCTGACATTGCGCGACTGGGTATTGGCTCCCGATGGATCGACTGGGCTCGCTCCAGGTGGCGTCAAGCTTTCACTCGCGCTCAGTCGCTCCGCGAGCATGACGAGATAGCTCGGCGTCGAGAGCGAGAATCCGAGGCGCAGCTTCGGTATCGGCATCCACTGCACCCCTCCTTTGAGCTGCACACCAAGGCCGGCCGTGTTCGAAAGCTCTGTGGCCGACACGATCCCCGCGGAGCCACCTGCGTAGAGACCGGAAAGGAGCCTGTCGATCCGCGCCGTAGACACGACGATGTCGAACGCGCCCCCAACCAGGGCCTTCTGCTTCCGCTTGTCGAACGAGCCCGCGACTCCGGTGCTCAAATGAAAGTGGTCGATCCGCGTGTTGGCGCCCGCAATCCAGTCGGCTGGCGGCGTCGGAGGCATCGCGGTCGGGTCGCCCGGATGAAAAACCTGCTCCTGCACCAGCTCGCGGCGCAGCGACGAATTGAATAGACCAATGCCGAGCTTGACCTTCTTCAGGGGCACCGTAAACGTCAGCGCCTCGGGAATGAGCGAGATGTCTACGCGCTTGCTGCTGCTTTGCTCGCCCGTTTCGAGCGTGAGGAGGCCCGGAGCCTTCACAGTCGACACCTTGAATGTGACGCCGGTGAGCTCGAACGAGGGCGATGCCGAACGCGCGAGGCCGGCTGGATTGTACCAAAGCGACGCGCCGGTGCTGACGTTCGCGACCACCGCACCGCCCGTCAGCGTGACATCGACGCCTGCGTTGACCTCGTCGCTATTGCCAGCGGCGGCGGTGCGGGACACGAGCAGTACCGCAAGCGCGACCAGCGTGGACACACGCCTCATGTCGCGAGTCTAGAGTTTGTGCCCCAGCGAGCAAGCTTTTGGTTCAGAAGCTAACGTTGGCGCCGAGGTTGAGCGCGA
>CBDURI010000488.1:0-1888 GCA_965369435.1 uncultured bacterium | reverse complement strand
GGGACCAAAGGCTCGACGCTGTGGTGCTTCAAGCGTCCACTTTGGAAACCAACGAAGTAGGCCTGAGGGCAGGCTCGCTTCGGTCACGGAGTTGAGCTATTTGACTCATCGCTAAGCAGCGGCGCGCCGACCATGTCGTTTTTGGATGATCCACAAGTCCGGCGGAACGTAGACCGCCTCCCGATCGAGTTCGACGACTACGGGTTCGATCGATTCGGCCTGTCGAAGAAATCGCTGCTGCGTGTCTACTCCCCGATGGCGTACATCTATCGCCACTACTTGAAGGTCACGGCCTTCGGTCTAGAAAACGTCCCGGCCGAAGGGCGCGGGCTCATCATCGCCAACCATTCGGGCGGGCTCGGCGCCGACGCCGCGATGATCCTCACCTCGCTCTTGCTCAACGACGAGGCGCCACGGCTCGGCCAAGGGATGGCAGACTACTTTCTGACGAGGTCGCCCTTTTTTCGACCTGGGTTGCGAAAGCTCGGCCACTTGACGGGCATACCCGAGCACGGCGAACAGTTGCTGAACGACGAGCGCTTGCTGACGGTCTTCCCTGAAGGCGCACGCGGTGCGGGCAAGCTCTACAAAGACCGATACAAGCTGGTCCGCTTCGGCACGGGGTTCATGCGCTTGGCCCTCAAGACGGGAACGCCCATCATCCCCACCGCGTTCATCGGGGGCGAGGAGTCGTTTCCGCAGCTCTTTCACATCAAGTGGTTGGCGAAGCTCGTCAACGGCCCATTCGTTCCAGTTGCGCCTCAGTTGATCCTCTTCCCGTTGCCGGTGGCTTGCCAGGTCTATTACGGGCCGCCCATGCGATTCGAAGGCGATGGCTCGGAGCCCGACCAGGTAATCAAGCAGTACGTCCAAGAGGTTCGTCACGCCATGGAGCGACTGATCAGCGCGGGGCTCGACGCGCGTCCTCGGTCGTTCATGTTTGAGCGAATGCCGGGCCCGGAGAAAGAAGCACGACCATGAAGATCCTGATCACCGGCATCAGCGGCACGTTGGCGCGCGGTGTTGCATACCGGCTGGTTCGTCGCGGCCACCAAGTCATCGGCATCGATCGTCGCCCTTGGCCCGACGTACCCGAGGGCGTCGAGATGCACCAGGTCGACATCCGCAAGCGCCCCGCCGAAGACGTGTTTCGAGTGTCTAGACCCGACGCGCTCATCCACATGGCAACGGTCACTCATTTCACGACCGACACCGAGGAACGATACCGTATCAACCTCGGAGGCACCCGAAAGCTGTTCGAGTACTGCCATGAGTACGGTGTGAAACAGGCTGTGTTCGTGGGCCGCCACACGGTGTACGGCGCAACGCCCGATTCCCCCCTCTACCACACCGAAGACGAGCCCCCGTTGGCAGGCGCAGCCTTCAAGGAGTTGGCCGACCTGGTCGCCGCGGATCTCTACGCGGGCAGTGCCCTTTGGCGGTGGCCGGAGCTCAACACCGCGGTGCTTCGACTCTGCTACTTCCTAGGCCCGAGCCGGGGTGGCACCCTCGCCGGCTTTCTTTCGAAAAAACGCGTGCCCATCGTACTGGGCTTCGATCCGCTCTACCAACTCATGCACGAGTGGGACGCTGAAGAAGCGATCACGTTGGCTGTGGAGAAACAACTCCGTGGCGTGTTCAACGTCGCGGGCCCACCCCCAGTGCCGCTCACCACGGTCTGCGAAGCAACCGGTAGGCGCGCGATCGCGATACCTGGGCCGCTCTATTCGGCCGTCCTCGGACGTTTCGGCTTCCCCTACCTTCCCGACGATGCGGTCGCGCACGTGAAGTACCCGATAGTCATCGACAACAGGGCATTCGTAGAGGCCACCGGCTTCGAGCCGCGCTACAGCGCAAAGCAAACCATGGAAGGCTTCCGCTGGAACTA
>CBDURI010000487.1:0-1889 GCA_965369435.1 uncultured bacterium | reverse complement strand
GCCGGAAGGTTCCGCACTTCAACATCGTCCTCGGCGGTCAGTGGACCGAGAACGCCAAGAGCTACGGCTTGGTGGTCGGTGCTGTCCCGTCGAAGAACATCCCGAAGGCGGTCGAGTTGATCACGCACCACTACCTCAGCAACCGCGAGGGCGAGGAGAGCTTCCAAGCGTTCATGGCGCGCGTCGGGAAGAAAGAGTTCCGCAAGGTGCTCGCACCTATCCAGAAGCCGCCCTCCTACGAGGAGGATCCGAGCTACTACAGCGACTGGGGCAACCCGCGTGAGTACACCATCGGCGACATCGGCATTGGCGAATGCGCCGGCGAGATCGTGCCGTACGTCGAGTTCGGGCTCCAGGAGGCCGAGCAGCAGCTCCACGATGCGCAGGACGCGCTCGAAGCAGGCAAAGCTGGGGACGCTGCAGCAGGCGCGTTCACCGCGATGGTCACAGCCGCCAAGGCGCTGGTTCGGCACCTCGAGGTTCAGGTCAAAGACGACGCGGATGATGTCGTCGCGAACTTCAAGACTCACCTGCACGACACGGAGCTCTTTCACGACCCCTTCGCAAAGGGGAAGTTCGCCGCGTACCTCCTCAAGATGCACGGCGACCGCTCGTACGAGAACGCCAGCGACGAAATCGCACACGGCGCGCTCGATGAAGCGCAGTTGTTTCTCGAAGCAGCGCACGCGTGCTACCAGCGGCTCACCGAAGCAGCAGCGGCCGCTGCGGCGGCGGAGTAAGGCCCATGCAAGCAACGAAGTTTCAGGTGAAGGTCTACGCGACAGCCGGTGAAATCGAGCTAGGAAAGCTCATCCCCGTCTTTCATGAATGGATTCGCACCAAGAAAATCACCGACGAGCTCTTGATCGACGTCGCGGATTACGCCCACGTCCCACAGGGGCCGGGCGTCGTTCTCATCGGTCATCAGTCCGACTACTACCTCGACGTCGCCGACAACCGCCCCGGGCTGCTGTACAGCCGCAAGCGGGGCTTCGAGGGTGACTTCCAGGCCGGCATCGATGACGCCTTCCGCCGCGCGCTCCACGCATGCCGACTTCTCGAAGAGGAGAGCAGCCTCGGCCTCGAGTTTGCGACCGATGAAGTGCTCTTCCGGGTGCAGGACCGCTTGGCCGCTCCGAACGAAGACGCCACCTACGACGCCTACAAACCAGCGCTCGAACAGGCCGCCAGCGGGTTCTTCGGCGGCGCCGCCTCCCTCGAACGGATCGGTAGCGAGCGCGAGCCCTTCGCGGTCCGTATTCGCACTGGCGGCAGCGGCACGGTCGCCGACGCCCTGAGCCGACACTGACACCGCTGGCGTTCTTTTTGGCGCCTACTGGTTTCGCGGTACAAACGGGAGCCAGGAGCTGATGTCTTGAAGCACCCTTTCGTCTTGTTGTTGCTCTGCTGTGTCTTCGGTTTGATGGCCTGCTCGCGCGGCGAGGCGCCCGAACATGGCGCGGACGGCGAGTCGGCTGGGGACAGCGCCCGGGGAGACGACGCCGCGCTCCGCCATGTCCGCGCTGGAACTCGGGCGATGACACAGCCCGGAGCCGCCGTGGACTACATCGCCGCCGAGCTAGAAGGCGTGATCATGGCGCGGACGAAAAGCCAAGCCCTGATGCACTACGATGGCTACCGCGTCACTCTCACCACGCCTGCCGGTCGCGTGACACAGATCAAGTTCGACCTCGTCGAGGCCAAGCCGAGCATCAAGCAGCTCACCGAGATGTTCGGCAAGCCACGCGAGGTGCGCAAAGGCATGCTGTACGAGCACGAGTCGGTCGTGACTGGCGCGCGCATCGTCATTCTCGCCATCCCCGTATCGATGCCGGCCGACGAAGGCAGCCTGGTCCGCCAGATCATCATCGAAGGCGCACGCACCCGCT
>CBDURI010000486.1:0-1895 GCA_965369435.1 uncultured bacterium | reverse complement strand
ATCTACGTATGCAGGGATCCGGTGCAGCCGCTTGGCGACGTTTGGGACGACTTCAAGAGATACCGTAACGCCAGCCCTGCCGCGTCACCGCCTACGGCGGACTGAAACGAGCGGGCTGGGCGGACGGCAGGCCTAGTTGTTCTTTGCGCCCTGGCAGATCCACGTCGCGATGGTGTCGATGAGCTCCGGGCCAAGCGGGGGGTCACCCTTGGGCATCTGGCTTCCCATGCACAGCGCAGCGCCCGTCAGCTTGCCAATGAGCAGACTGCCTTCGGCATCGCCCGGCGCCACGACCGGGCCGCAAGACGTCGTTTCTGCCAACAGGCTTTGGTAGGAATTGCCCATCGTGAGGTCGAGGCTCGTGCCTCCTCCGCCCGGTCCGCCGGGGCGGCCGGGGCCACCGACGCCATCGTGGCAGCCCATCGATGCGCAGCCTGCGCTGAAGATCGGTTGAACGTCACTCGCAAAAGACACCGTGGTGCTACCGCATTGGCATTGCCCATCGAAGCAGGAGGCTCCCTGTCCGCACGCCTTTCCGCATGCTCCGCAGTGATTCGAGTTGCTGAGTAGATCGACGCACGCGCCTCCACACTCGGTGAGCGCCCCGCAGTCCGCGGAACATCCGCCTTGGAGGCAGAACGAGTCGCCGCACCCCATGCCACATGATCCACAGTTCGCCGGATCGCTGTTGAGATCGACACAGCCCGAATCACATGAGGAGAGGTCGCCCGGGCATGCACAGCCACCATCAACGCAAATCGCGGTGCCGCCACAGGCTTGCCCGCATGAACCGCAATGCTGCGCGTCGGTCTGCACATCGATGCACGCAGTCCCACCACAGGTCTCACATGCACTCGATGCGTCGAGCTGCTCGATCCACGCAGCTACGCAGTCGATCGTCTCGACGGCGAGCTCGCCGCCAATTGGCATCTGTGCACCGCAGTCGCTCGTTCCGCGAAGCTTGGCAATCAGGTGGGAGCTCGCCGCGTTACCAGGAACGACGCGAACTTCTCCGCCGCACAGCGCAGCCTCGCGTCCGAAAAGCTGGAGCTCGAGGGCGCTGGTTTCGAGGTCCAGGCCACCGGCCCGGTCGTTGGAGCCGTGGCAACCACTGGCGAGGCAGCTCGGCTGGAAGACCTCCGCGGCGACCTCCTGAAGATTGGTCGGGCAAGGGGCGCCACTCCCGCCGCCGATGCCGCTCTCTCGCGCGGTTCCTTGTCCCTCGTTGCACCCACTCAGTGCGACCAGGCACACGAGCGCCATTGCTCTGCGAAGCATCGTCATTCCCCCTGCTTCAAGTTAGCAGGGGGGCAATGGGCATCCCAAACGCTGCGACCGCCGTGCCAATGACCGATCTCTGCAATATACTGTTCGCCAGCTGCCCCCTCACAGTGCGTGTGACGCACAAACAGCACGCATCCGTGAAGCTCAGTCACAGCGAGAAGTTCATCCCATGAGTACGTTGGATCGCTATCTCGATGATTTGGATGAGAACGTCGACGGCGACACGCTGCTGACGCGGTTCCTCGACTACACGACGGACCAAGGGCTCGAGCTCTACCCCGCGCAGGAAGAAGCGGTGATGGAGCTCTTCGTCGGGAACAACGTGGTCCTCAACACGCCGACCGGTTCCGGGAAGTCATTGGTGGCGCTGGCTGCTCACTTTCGTTCGATCGCGCTCGGGGAGAAATCTTTTTACACGGCACCGATCAAGGCGCTGGTGAGCGAGAAGTTTTTCGACTTGTGCCGCGTGCTCGGTCCACAGCGTGTCGGGATGATGACCGGCGACGCGACGGTCAACCGAGACGCGCCGGTGATCTGCTGCACAGCCGAGATTCTGGCCAACCTCGCGCTGCGAGAAGGCGAGCGGGCTGAGGTCGACAGCGTCGTGATGG
>CBDURI010000485.1:0-1916 GCA_965369435.1 uncultured bacterium | reverse complement strand
CCCCATCGTTGAAGCTGTCGCTGCGGAGCTGCATGGGCGGGAGATCAGCACCGAGCCCGGGCAGTGTCAATCGGTCAGTGCCGGTGCCCGTGAGTTAGAAGGTGATCTCTAGCGCCCAGCTCGCGCCGGTCGCTTCGGCCGACCAGATCTGTCCCGGTCCCACCATCCGCACGACCTCGACGTTCTCGAGCCCGGTCACGTTGAACGCGGACACGTCGAGCTCCTCGTGAACGAACAGCAACAGCTTCTGACCTGCTGTCGCTGCGATGCCAGCCGCCGTGAACTGGCCGGCTTCGTAGTCCCACAGGAGGCTGCCTATGGGACCCGGAGCGGCCCGAAGCAGCGGGCGACGCAACACAGCAGCGTAGTCCTCCCGGAACGCTAGCGTCTCGTTGGCGGGGCAATCGACATCATAGAAGCCCCAGAGGTTGGGGTCATTGCCTACCGTAGGGTTCCACGCCGAGTGTGGATCACCGCATGCGGCGCGCCAGAGCCACTGGGTGGCGCTAATACGGTACTTGTCTTGATAGCCCTGGTGACGCTCGAAGTAGTCATCCTCCGGATCGGTCGCGCGCGGCGGGCTGGCCCCCCACTCACCGCTCAGCACCGGAACGCCACCGTAAGTCAGCGCCTCCTCCCGGGCCCGCTCAAACGCGGATTCGAGCAGAGGCCCTGCTGTAATTCCACCCTGGTAAATGTGGGGCGAGTAGACGACTTGGCCATCGTGCTCGAATACCGGAAGGACGGCGAACGGTGTCTCCGCCCAGTCCGGTGAAGGCTCGAAGAGCATGAGCCGAGTGGGGCTGTTGGCCGCCTTCTCGCCCTCACGAATGGCAGCGAGCGCGCGCTCGTAGAACCGCGACAGAAACTCGGTCTGATCGTCGAGCCCGAGCTCGGGTGCCGCAATGTCTAGAAGGATTTTGCTCCATGCGTTGGGTTCGTTCATCGGATCGTAGCCGAGCACCGAATCGAACCGGGCAAAGCGAGCCGCGACGTGGCTGAGCATCGCGTGAAAGCGGGTTTGGATCCCGACCCCGCCCGGACCTTCGGCGTCTTCCCAAAACGACAAGAATGCTTGAAGGACCGCCGGTGAGAACTCACGGGTATTGATCAAAGGATTGTTTGGAACGCAGCGCGGCGCCCCTTCGTCCAGCGTCGCCCATTCAGGGGCGCCGTCCCATCCAAACGCCGGACTGCTCTCCTCGCCGCAATCCTCATCCTCGCGAGCCGCCAGTGTGGCGTCCCAAGCGTCCTGATGAAGATCGATGATGGTGTAAATCTCACGGCTCTCGAGCAAGCGTACCGCCGCTTCGACTTCATCGAGATACGCTTCGTCATACTCGCCCGGGCTCGGCTCGACGAGCGACCAGGTGATCAGGAGTCGAACCACATTCCAGCCGATGCTTGCAAACGCATCCGCATCTGCTTCGCCGAAAGGGAACACCGGGGCAACGGCCAGATCGTACTGCCAATACTCGCCAAGCGAGTTGACGTTGATCCCGCTCAACATGACCTCGCGCCCTTCAGCATCGATGAACCGCCCACCGTTTTCTGGGTCGAGCTCGGCGTGGAGTGCGCTCAGGGAACCGGAGACGACGTTGGGAGACGCATCGGAAGAAGTGCAAGCCGCGATAGCGAACGCCGCGATTGGAATCAGCACAAAGGTACTCGAATGAGTCATAGGGGCGGGAAGCTACCCCCCGGGCAGGGTTGATGCCAGTGTCAGCGGCCGCGGATGGCTTCTAGGTGGCGGGCGGCGGTGGCGTCCCAGCGGAATGTCGAAGTAACGTACTCGGCCGTTCGCTCGCTTGCTGCGCGCAAGCTGTCGGGGTCATCGAGCAGCGACTCGATCCGCGCGGCGAAGGCGCTCGGGTCCTCGGGGGGGGCCAACCAGCCGTTGACACCCTCGTCGATGA
>CBDURI010000484.1:0-1926 GCA_965369435.1 uncultured bacterium | reverse complement strand
TCGGGCTCGGGCTCATCGCGGTCGGGTCGGGGGGCATCAAGCCCTGTGTGTCGGCGCACGTGGGAGATCAGTTCGGACGAACGAACGCACACCTCCTTCCGAAAGTCTTCGGTTGGTTCTACTTCTCGATCAACGTCGGCGCACTAGCCTCGATCCTGTTTGCAGAGCCGCTCCTCAATCGCTTCGGCCCTTCGGTGGCATTTGGAGTGCCGGGCGTCTTGATGGCGCTCGCGACGTTCGTGTTCTGGATGGGCCGTGACAAGTTCGTGCACATCCCGCCCGGCGGCATCGCGTTTCTCCGTGAAGTCTTCAGTCGCGATGGCCTCTCGGCGCTCGGCAAGCTCTTCATCATCTACACGTTCATTGCGATGTTCTGGGCGCTCTTCGATCAGCAGGGCTCCGCGTGGGTTCTACAGGCCGCGCGCATGGATCGTCATTTCATCATCGATTGGGACCCGTCCCAGTCGCAGTGGCTCAATCCCGCACTCGTGCTCTTGTTCATCCCGGTCTTCAACCGGGTGATTTACCCCGCGTTTGCGCGCTTCTGGCCGCTCACGCCGCTCAGGAAGATCTCGATAGGGCTGTTCTTGACCGTACCCGCGTTCCTATTGCCCGCCTGGCTCGAGGCGCGGCTCGACGCGGGCGAAACGGTCAACATCGTTTGGCAGCTCGGCGGCTACATCCTCATGACGGCGGCGGAGGTTCTCGTTTCGATCACCGCCCTGGAGTTCTCTTACACCCAAGCGCCGAAGCGCATGAAGTCGTTGGTCATGGGCGCGTTTCTGATGAGCGTATCGATCGGCAACCTTTTCACCGCCTCGGTTAATTTTTTCATTCAGAATCCAGATGGAACGAGCAAACTCGACGGCGCCTCCTATTACCTCTTCTTCGCCGCGGCGATGGCCGTCACCGCCGTACTCTTCGTCCCGGTCGCCGTCTGGTACAAGGAGCGGACGTACATACAAGATGAAGCGCCTGGTGGGGCAATGGTGTGAGCATCATCGATAGAGCGCGGTCGTGGGTTGCGCAGGATCCTGACCCCGAAACGAGACGCGAGCTCGAGGTGCTGATCGAGCGCGGCGACATGCATGCGCTCCAAGAGCGTTTCACCGGGACGCTACAGTTCGGCACGGCCGGGCTCCGCGGGTTGCTTGGCGCGGGCCCGACGCGGATGAATCGGGTGACGGTTGCGCAGACCACCGCCGGACTCTGTGCATGGCTGAAACAAGAAGTGCCGGACATCGCCTCGCGAGGCATCTGCGTGGGTCGCGACGCCAGGGTCAATAGTGACGTGTTCGAACGCGACGTAATCGAGGTCGCCGCGGGGGCAGGCATCCCGGTTTGGGTCTTCAGCGATGTGGTGCCGACGCCAGTTCTGGCGTTCGCGGTGCTCGAGCGTCGTGCCGGCGGCGGCGTGATGATCACAGCGAGCCACAATCCGCCTGGATACAATGGCTATAAGGTCTACTGGGAGAACGGCGCACAGATCATCCCGCCGAACGACCTGGGCATCGCGGCCGAGATCGAGCGTGCGCCGGCGGCAAACCAGATTCCCCGACTCTCCATCGCAGAGGCGCGGGCAAGGGAGCTGGCTCGCTCGGCCGACTCTTCACTCGACAGCTACGTCGAGCGCATCAGCAGCGAAGCCAGCCCCCGCGCAAGCAGGGAAGACGTGCGCATTGCGTACACGGCCCTCCACGGCGTCGCGGAAGACACGTTTCGAAAGGTGCTCGGACACGCGGGCTTCGAAGACGTGCACAGTGTCGCGGACCAGGCCATCCCGGACGGACGCTTCCCCACCGTTGCGTTCCCCAACCCTGAGGAGCCAGGCGCCATGGACCACGTTCTCGCTCTTGGGGAACGAGTCGACGCCGACCTCGCGATTGCCAACGACCCAGACGGCGACCGCGTCGCAGTCGCGGTGCG
>CBDURI010000483.1:0-1946 GCA_965369435.1 uncultured bacterium | reverse complement strand
GCGCTGAATAGCAACAGCGTGCCCATCGTGAACATCAGGTACTTCATCAGTTCTCTCCCCATGCGGAACCGGTGAGGTCCGCCTCGACGCGGTAGGTGCCTTCGAACCAGTTTCCAGCGTCGACTAGCTTGCAGCGCGCGGAGCAGAACGGGAAGTTCTTGGTGCGTTTGGGCATCGCCTTCTTGCAAATCGGACAAGGTACGGCTTTCATCGGGGCCGACGATAGCACAGGAGAAGCAAGGGTAGTGAGACCAGAACCGCCACGGGACGCGTTAGACCAACGGCGCAATATTTTCGGCTCGACCTCCGGGTTCGAGGGGCTGGTTTCCGGCAATCGCGTGACTTTGCTTCACGACGGCGAGCAGGCGTTTCCCGCCATGCTGCAGGCCATCGCCGAAGCCGAGCGCGAGATCCTCCTCGAGATGTACTGGTTCGCCTCCGACGAGGTGGGTAGCCGCTTTGCCAACGCGCTCATCGCCAAAGCGGAAGAAGGCGTCGAGGTACGCGTGATCTACGACGCGGTTGGAAGTATCCAAAGTGACGGCAGGATGTTCGCGCGCATGCACGAGGCGGGTTGCGAGGTCGAGCAGTACAACCCCATCGCACCGTGGCGGGCGCGCTTCCGCATCGGGGTCGTCAACAACCGTGACCACCGCAAGCTGCTCATCATCGATCGCAAAGCCGGTTTCACGGGCGGTGTCAACCTCGGCACCGAGTGGGCCCCGAAGAGTGCGGGTGGCGCAGGCTGGCGCGACGACATGATTCGGATCGAGGGGCCCGCGGTGCAGCAGATGCGTGATGTCTTCGACTACGGCTGGCGCTCTGTCGTTGACTCGAGAATGGCGGCTCGCGCGAGATTCCGACCGTCGGTCGATGCGGGGGACGCGCGAGGCAAGCGGGTTCGCGTCTTGGCCAACCACTACTTCCGCGAGCGTCGCGCGATCCACCAGGCGTATCTCCGTCAGATTGAGAGCGCCCGGAGATCAGTCTGCATTACGAACAGTTACTTCGTCCCCGACGGGCAGATACGTCGCGCGCTTGCGCGGGCCGTCGAGCGGGGCGCGGAGGTGCGCGTGTTGGTCCCCGGAACGACTGATGTGATGGCGGCACGGCACGCGGCGCGAAAGCTCTACGGGCGCCTCTTGAAAGCCGGAATTCGCCTCTACGAGTGGCAGGGCTCGATCCTGCACTCCAAGACTGCGGTCATCGACGGTCGCTGGTGCACCGTTGGCACGCACAACCTCGACTCCCGGTCCTTGCGTTTCAATCTCGAGGTCATCGCGACCGTCGAGGACGCTGCGGTTGCGGGCGCCATGGAGGAACGTTTCAATGCTGACCTCGAGCACGCCAAGCCCGTCTCCTACGAGGAGTGGAGGCGTCGCCCCTGGCACATCCGGCTGCTAGACGACTTCTTCTACCGCTTTCACAGGCTGCTTTGACGTGGAACGAACGCCCCAACACACGTACCTGGACCCCCTCGATGGGATCTGGCTGACGATCGCCGATCGCATCGGATTCCGAGTCGAGCGCTCCGCCGAGGTCTATGCCTCGACCGACGGGAAGGGCGTCATGACGATCGGCGCCCCAAGCACGCTCGACCCCGACGACTGCCTGGCGCAGATGATCCTCCACGAGCTGTGTCACTCTTTGATCGAAGGCGTGGAGAGTCTTGCCGTTGCCGATTTTGGGCTCGACAACGAGAGCGAGCGCGATGTGACGCGGGAGCATGCGTGCCTGCGCTTACAGGCGTGGCTGACCGAGAAGTACGGGCTTCGGCAGGCGCTGGCCCCGACGACCGACTTCCGCGTCTACTATAATGAGCTGCCGGCAGATCCGTTCGCGGACGACGGCGATCCGGCCACCGTGGCGGCGAAGCTGGGCGCAGCCCGATCCGAGAAGGCACCTTGGGCACCGCATTTGTGGGAGGGGTTGGAGGCGACGGCGAA
>CBDURI010000482.1:0-1953 GCA_965369435.1 uncultured bacterium | reverse complement strand
CTAGTGTCCTGCGCCAGAAATACCTATACATAACATATCGATAGTGGCATGATCCTCGTGAAGGAGGTCACCATGCCGCGTGGACGCAAACTCGAACCGCTCGAACTCGTTGCTGAGGAACGCCAAGTGCTCAAAGATTGGGCACGCCGCCGAAAAACGGCACAAGGGCTCGCGACCCGCGCCCGCATCGTGCTCCTGGCGGACGACGGGTGGGCCAACTCCGCCGTAGCCGAGCATCTCCATGTTACCAGGGTCACGGTAGGCAAGTGGCGCTCGAGCTTCCTTGAGCACCGCCTCGATGGACTCACCGATGAGCCCCGTCCCGGAGCCCCTCGCAAGGTCTCCGATGTCGATGTCGAGCGCGTCATCGCCGAAACCCTCGAATCGACACCCAGGGGAGCCACCCACTGGAGTACCCGCTCCATGGCAAAGAACTCCGGAATGAGCGCCACGACCGTACGGCGGATCTGGCATACCTTCGCGCTCCAGCCTCACCGCGCCGATACCTTCAAGCTCTCCAACGATCCCCTGTTCATCGACAAAGTTCGTGATGTCGTGGGTCTTTACCTGGACCCGCCTGAGAAAGCACTCGTGCTCTGTGTTGACGAGAAGTCCCAAATCCAGGCGCTCGATCGTACACAGCCCCTCCTGCCCCTGCGGCCGGGCCAGTGCGAACGGCACACGCATGACTATGTTCGCCACGGCACGACGACCCTGTTCGCTGCTCTCGACGTGAAGACCGGCCGAGTCATCGGAAGCCTTCACAAACATCACCGAGCAAAGGAATTCATCGGTTTCCTGCGCAAGATTGACAGCGAGGTTCCCGACAATCTCAGCGTTCACCTCATCCTTGACAACTACCAGACTCACAAGGTGCCGGCGGTGAAGCGCTGGCTCGTTCGAAATCCACGCTTCCACCTTCATTTCACGCCGACCTACTCCTCCTGGATCAACCTGGTCGAGCGATGGTTTGCCGCTCTTACCGACAAGGCGCTTCGTCGCGCCGCTCATCGCAGCGTCAAGAGGCTCAACCAAGCCATCAAACTCTACATCGACGTCAACAACGAGAATCCTAAGCCTCTCACCTGGACAAAAAACGCAGACGAGATCCTCGCCTCAATCGCCAGATTCTGTAAACGAACTTCTGGCGCAGGACACTAGCTCGCGGCCCACTTCTTCAGTTCGGCCAGCAACGGTGATTGGATCTTCGCGTCCCATTCCGCCCCGAGGTAGGCCAGCGACGATTTCAACGCGGGTAGCGGGTCGGTACCGGGAGTCATTGCCGCGGCTTCGGCACGCAACCAGTCGAGCAAGAGCGGGAAGCTCGCGAACGTGTTGTCCTCGAGACCTTTGCGCAGCGCGGGAACCGTTTGCTCGCCGTAGTGCAGCTTGAGATCCAGGTCGACGATGTCCGGCAGCAGCAGTGCAGCCTCGTTCAGCCGAACGTCGAGACGCGACAGCAGGTCGTTGTACAGCTTCGCGGCGGTGACCTCGGACTTCACGCGCACCTCACGCAAGAGCGCGGCGCCCCGGGTGGTTGAGGCCGGTTCTCCGGGGAGTAACTGGCAGTAGAACTTCAGCTTGGGTTCGGTGCCGGAGGGCCGGATCGTGATGATGAATGCGTCGGTGAAGATCTGCAGCACGTCGCGGGGCATCCGATCGGTCTCGCTACGAAAGGCACCGAAGGCATCGGTATCCATGTAGTCGACGACCCGGCGCACTTTCTGGCCCCCAAGCATGGTCGGATGCGAACTACGCAGCGCGTTCATGATCGCGTTCTTCTTCAGCATCCCATCGGCGCCACGCATCATGATCGAGCGATTGAAGCAGTCGAAGCCCCCCAGCTCCTCGAGGATCCCGACGTAGTAGTCCAGCAGGGTCTTGCCCTCGCCCACCAGCCGCTGGTGCAGCGCCGCAAGGTACATGCAGGCAGGCGTGGCGTCCTTGTCGCGG
>CBDURI010000481.1:0-1954 GCA_965369435.1 uncultured bacterium | reverse complement strand
TACTTCTTCCAGGGGAGCGGAATGAGCGGCGCGATCTGAATGCGCAGTTGCCACTCTATCCCGCTACCACCGGGCGGAGGAGCGTATGCCCAGATTTGAGCCCCAATTTTGACGGGTTGGTGCTTCTTCTTGCCGAAGGCGGCAACCTTCGCGAAACCCACACCGATTGGAAAACGGAGTACTTTGGTTTCTAGCGAATAGCTCCAAAGCGGCTGAGCGGCGATCTGCCATCCATCGCGGATGTTGATAGCGTAGAGGTACTGACCTCCGACGCTTTGCCCGCGCGCGTGTGTCGGGAAGCTCCACGTAAACTGGGTAATCGCGCCGTAGACGTTGCCGTTCTTCGGAGACGCGTAGCCGAGCACCACTTCGGGCCCGAGCGCCCAGTCGGCGCGGAGCTCAGGTTTGGAGGCGGATGGGAACACCGTGCTGAACCCTCCCATCACCATCAGGCCGTTCTTGAGGGTCTTGCCGTAGAGGGTGTCGAGCGAGATGTTTCCGAACGAAACTGCCGTCTCGACGTTGCCGCCAGCAGTGAGATAGGGCGCGCCGAATTCAATCGGGATGAGCGGCCGGAAGATCACGTTGCCCCGCTTGGTTGGAAAGGGCAACACGGGCTGAAAGCTGTATGTGAAGGACGCCCTGTGCGCGCCTGGGGCCGAGCCGCCATTTTGCTTGAGGTCCAGGAAACTGTTCATGAGCATCATGGGCGCACTCGGGTTGGCGAGCTTCGACGCCAAATCCGAGGCCGCGTCCAACCCGGTCTTGGCGGGCGTCCCTTTCTTCACGTCGCAGACCTTCGGGTCGTCGTGAGGGTGTTGGCCCGGAGCGCTGCACGGCGTCGACGGAGCTGCGTCGGCCGAGGCTGCCGGCTTCGAAGCTCCGGCCGGCTCATCGTCCGCGAAAGTCACGCTCCCGCAGAGCGTCAACGCCGCAAAGGCGACCACCGCAAAGGCAAACCGCAACAAGCCAAGCGGGGAGGCCTCGCCAGTAAGATTCGTGTCGCGCCTCATAATACTCACCCCTCTCTTTCACGGACATGCGAGAGGTCAGTTCGTAACGCGGCGTCCCGAGCGTGTCCATGTGCTAAAACCGACAATTCAAAGCGGCCATTTCGCGCCAGCGCATCAGTGCGCATGTGTTTCGGGTGCGTTTTTCGCAGGGATGCTCGGCCAGGAAATTCGTGATATCGCGTGGTCGATCTTCGAAGGAGTCACACCGTGAGCGGACGGGTATCGCGGCTAGTCAAAGAGCCCCTTTTTCATTTCTTGATCCTAGGCCTCGCCATCTACGCGGGCTACGCCTGGCTCAACCCGGGTGAGGCGCCGGAGAGCGATCAGACCATCGTGGTGGGCGCTGGGGAGCTCGGATGGATGCGGACGAGCTTCGAGAAGCGATGGAACCGCCCTCCGACGACGGAAGAGCTCGGGGGCCTCACCAGGGAATATGTCCGCGAAACGGCGTTCTACCGGGAGGCGTTGGCGATGGGGCTCGACCAAGACGACACGATCGTGCGGCGACGACTTGCACAGAAACTCGAGTTCTTGGTGCAGGATCTCATCGACGTGAAACCCGCGACAGACGAGGAGCTCGAAGCGTACTTCGACCAGCACCGCGCCGACTATCGGCAGCCGGACCTGATCACGTTCACCCATGCGTTCGTGGACCCGGACAAGTGGGGCAACGAGACGGAGACCCACGCGGCGAGCGTTCTAGAAGGTCTCAAGAAGGCCGACGACCCAACCGGTGGCGCCAAGGAGCTCGGGGACCCGTTCATGTTGCAGCTCTACTACCCAGAGCGAACCGAAGCCGAGATCTCGAAGCTCTTCGGTGGTGGATTTGCCCGGAGCCTCGGCGACCTGAGCCTTGGCGCTTGGCAGGATCCTGTCCTGTCCGGATATGGGGTCCACCTGGTCTACGTGCATGCCAAGGAGACATTCCCCGACCCTGCGTT
>CBDURI010000480.1:0-1988 GCA_965369435.1 uncultured bacterium | reverse complement strand
GGGTCGAAGGCAGCTCCCGTGTTCGCGTCCACGCCAGAAGGTATGTCGAGCGCAAGCACGGGCGCCGATTGGGCGGCCGCCCAGCGAATCATCTCTGCCGCGGTGCCGCGTGGCGCGCCTGCCAAGCTGTATCCAATGACTCCATCCACGACGAGATCAAAGTCGGCCTCGGCGGGCGGCGCGCCGACACGGGAGGGAATCTTCATCCGGCCGGTGATGCTCAGCTGGTGTCGAGGGACCTCGGTGAGCTCTTCTTCGGGCTTGGTGAGGAACACCTCGACACTGGCGCCCCAAGTCTCGAGGCGACGGGCGCAGACGAGCGCGCCTCCCCCGTTGCCGCCCACTCCGGCGAGGACCGCCACCCGCTTTTCGGCCGGCTCATTGGACAGGAATCGCAGCCGCGCCAAGTGCGCGAGGTTCCGACCCGCATTCTCCATCATCTGAACTAGCAAGATCCCGTAGTCCTCGATCATCGCGCGATCGACTTCGACCATCTGCGCGACGCTGAGGAAGGGCACGCTTTGCTCTTGGATTCTTGGAAACATGTCGCCAGCTTCGCCTAGGTATCTTCGCAGAACCGCACGTCGGTTTGCATGCCGCGTTCGCCTGGGTGCATCGACAGCTCGGTGACGAAGTCGGGCTCGAAGCCTTCGGCGAGGTTGGGTTCGACGCGCTGAAGGAGCGTGGCGAGGATCATTCGCATCTCCATCATCGCAAACTGCTTGCCGATGCACACCCGTGGTCCAGCAGCGAACGGCACGTAGGCGCCGCGGGGCAAGCTGCGCTCGAACTCGCGCGTCCAGCGCTCTGGCCGGAACTCCATCGGGTTGTCGTAATACTTCGGGTTCCGGCCGGCCGCGATGTGGCTGATGACGACAGTCAGCCCCTTTTTGATGTCGTAGCCCTCGACCACGAGATCTCGCTGTGCCTGCCGGGCATAGGACCACACCGACGGGAGCAACCGCAGCGACTCCTTCACTACCATCTCGAGGTACGGGAGGTTGGGCAGGTCGTCGACTTCCGCTCGCCTGCCGCCGAGGACGTGGCCGAGCTCATCGCGTATCTTGGCGGCCTTGTCGGGGTTCTTGGCGAGCAAATACCAAGTCCAGGTCAAAGCGTGTGCCGTCGTTTCGTGCCCCGCGAAGATCAAGGTCATCGCTTCGTCGCGAAGCTGCTTGTCCGACATGCGGCCCTGTTCGTCTTCGACGAACACCATGTGCGAGAAAAGATCTCCGCGATCCTTCTCGTGGGTCAGCCGCTCTTCGTGCACACGTCGAATGATCGCCTCGATCTTCGCGATGGCGCGCTTTTTTCGTCGGTTATCGGCGGTGGGCCACCAGTCGGGACGCGGAATCATCTTGTCGGCATCCGTCACCAATATCTCACTGATGTCGGCGAGCGCGTCGCGGATCGTCTGAGAGTCGCCCTCGCCGATGTCGATGTCGAACAGCGTGTCGGCCACCACCTCGAGCGCGAGCGCGTTCAGCTCGAGCCGCATGTCCTTGCGTTCACCTTCCGTCCACCGATCGAGCATGCGTTCGGTGAACGCCACCATCGTCGGCGCATATGCATCCACTCGCTTCTTGTGAAACCCCGGCAGGATGAGCTTGTGCTGCCGCTTCCAGGACTCGCCGTCGTTCGGAACGAGGCCGTCGCCGAGAAACGGCTTCCACATCGTCTTGATGTAGTCGGGCTTGTAGAAGTCCGCCCAGTGGGTGACGTTGACCGCGTTCACGACGGCAGGGTCTCTCACGAACATGATGTCGCGGATCAGCGCGCGTGAAATGAACACGTCGCCATACTCCGCGTGACCGTCGATCAAAAAGTCCGAGCGCTCGTTGGACAGATCGAGCGCGCAGCCCCAAAACCAGTGCCCTTTCATGCGAGGAATCGTTCTCGTCTGGATTGAGCTGGGGCTAGCCTGAGCTGTAGCTTCCGCGGTCACGAACCGTTGTAAACATAAGGCCGCGGGCTCTGCAAGCCAAGAC
>CBDURI010000479.1:0-2003 GCA_965369435.1 uncultured bacterium | reverse complement strand
ATCAACGCCAGCATCAACACAATAGTTCGCGTACTCGGATTCGGATCAGTCATGTGCCTCCTCATTTCCGCTCAATAGTCGTCGTATTCCTGATCGGGTGACGTTGCGCGGGGCCCAGTGTAGCATCGCGCCATCGCACAAACCGTCTACATCCGGCGCAGTCGCCTCCTCCTCATCGTGATGGGGTGTCTCGGGTCCATGAGTTGCTCGGGCACTGATGAGGGAGTTTCCCTCAGCGCCGAAGGGCTTCGCTACGAGCAGCGCGTTCCGTTGCCGATCGGCAACCAGGACCGCTACTGGCCTGGTTTCACCGTGGGCAACGGCACCATCGTCACTGCCGACAAGCTGCACGCCAGTTGCTCGGTCTACGAGCGAGGCACGAGGGACTGTGGGATCTCCATCCTCGACAACTCCAACGGCGCTTGGGCGCAAACGGCGTTCTTCGAGGAGCCGGGTCTCCGAAGCATCGCGGTGCTGGCCACAAACGGTGAAACTGTGATCGTCGGGCGTGGGTTGGTCAGCAACTCGAAGGCTGTCTTCTACGAGCGACGTGGGTCAGCTTGGATCCCCACCTACGAACTGCCCACCAGCCCCACGGACGCCATTGCGATTGACCGAGACACCGCCGTCGTCGCCGAAGTCGACCGGAGCGGGGAGTCAGTTCTTGGAAAGCTGACCTTTCTCAATCGCCGGCTGGGTCGCTGGGCCGAAGCGCAGGTCCTTCACTCCTCGGATGCGGTCTCCCACTTTGGGTGCTTCAACTCCCTCGACATGGACGAGGACACGCTAATCGTCGGCGACTACGTGCGACAAAGAGCGCACGTGTTCGAACGAACCGATGAGCAATGGCAGGAAACCGCCGTGCTCACGTCGCCCAACCCGGACGAAGAAGCCCACGCGGAGTTTGGGTTTTCGGTCGCCGTATCCGGGAACCGCGTCGCGGTCGGGGCCTCCGGGGAGGAGCCCAATGGCGTGTACGTGTTTGAGAAGGGACCCGACGGAAGCTGGGAAGTCGCCGCCCGCGTCCAAGCGTCCAACGCCAGTCAGTATCACAGGCCCGACAAGCCGGTCGTGAGGGCCTTCGGGTCAGGCATCGCCCTTCATGGGGATCTGCTTGTCGTCGGAGCGCGAATCGAAGGTAGCTTCGCCGTCGGAATCAACAATCCGATTCCCGTGACCCACACGGACAGCCTGATGGGTGCCGCCTACTTGTTCGAACGCATCAATGGCGAATGGCAGGAGCGCTACTACATCAAGGTGCCAGACTCCTACGAACTAGGGCAAAGCGTGGCGCTCGACGCCGAGCGTCTTTGGGTCGCCGACCTGAGGTCAGTCCACGTCTGGGTCCACGCTCAACCCTAACCCGACGCCTCACTTCATCTTGCGCCGAAGCCGCTCTTCAATAGACGCCGCGTACTCCGCCTCTTCCCGCTCTCTCTTCCGCGCGGCCTCTCGTGCGAGCTGCGCGCCTTCATAGTGCGCCCGCATCCCCCATTTACGCGTACGCGCCTTTATGAGCGCGCTCCACCCCGCGGCACCGACACGCGGACATGGACGCCAGGCTTGATGCGAATCGTGCCAAGCAATGCGCGGAAGGGCTTGATGCCGAAGTCCGGCTGATCGATCGGTACTTCCGCTACCCATCGCTCGGCCTGCTCGCGGACATCTGCGTGCAGCTCGCGTGTTTCGCCGTGCAGCGTTAGTGCACCGGTCACGCGGAACCCCTCATCCGTCGCCTCAACCGTCGACGAAACAAAGCGCACTTCTGGGAACTCCCTGGTCTGCAGAATGTCGCCCACGATATGGTCGTGGATCTTCTGCACGTCGCTCTGCGACAGCTGCTCTGGTTCTGTCTGACCGGCGGGATACGCGTTCACCAAGCGGAGGCTGCTCGGGTCGAACGACGCCACGATTGCGTGAGAAGCATCGTCGACATGGATCTCGAAGCGCTCAACCCGGATCTCCAAGTCATGAGCAGCTTGGGAGAGCAGCCCCTCTTTGAA
>CBDURI010000478.1:0-2003 GCA_965369435.1 uncultured bacterium | reverse complement strand
GCCATCATCGCTTGCGCATCGACCGCGGCAATCACCGTCGCCGGCTCGTCGTCATACTCGTCATCCTCGTCGATCGCTTCAGGCGGCACCGTATCGGGCGCGTCCTCGTCATCCTCGTCGATCGCTTCGGGCGGCACCGTATCGGGCGCGTCCTCGTCGACTGGCACAACGTCGACTTCGCCGGTGGGCGATGCGTCGCCCTCGGCGGACGGGTGATCGGACACCGCTTGGCGCGAAAGAACGAGGCGTTCAAAAACAACTTCGGAACGACCGTCGAGTTGCAGCGCTTCGACGACCACGTCGTAGCGAGTTTCCGGCACGCGGTCGGCGCCACCATCGACAGCAGCGCGCACGCGACCGGTCCCTTCGAGAGCGGGCGAGCCGTCGGCCAGTAGCACCACGAACTCGATCTCGGAACCGTCTTCGTAGGCGACGGGTCCGTAAAGGATCAACGTGTCTTGTTCGACGCGATCGAGAAAACCCTCGGAGAGCTCTCCTAGGTCGTTGAAGTGTGTCGGTACCGTGAGGACTTGGCTCATTATTCCCCCGCTTCGCTTTCTTCGAGAGGACTCGTTTGCAGCTCGTCTCCGGCTGCGAGGAGCTCCTCTACTCTACGCTCGGCTTCATCCAGTCGTTTCGCTCCGGCCCGCGACAGGCGGACTCCCTCCTCAAACATCGCCAGAGACTGCTCGAGAGGCAAATCTCCCTCTTCTAGTTGCTCCACGACTGTTTGGAGGCGCCCCATGACCTCCTCGAACGGAGGCTCCTCGGAGGAATCGCCCCGCACCTTTGATTTCCCCATGTTTTCAACCATACAGCACCAAAAGCCCTACGTCACCAACGTGTCTATCGGGCGTATTCGAGTTGAAGTGTCCCTGAGGGCGCTGTAGGTGCGTGAGGGAGGGGCACGTTCACTGCTCCGGGGCCCCTGAACCGATGCGCCGAACCCACTCTGTCGTCACCCCTGGCAACCACGATGGCGTTCACCTGGGTCACAGGGCCCTCATCGACGCCGCGAAACGGACGGCCGACGCCCAGGGCTGGCAGACGCTCGCCATGTGCTTCGAGCCGCATCCGACGGCCGTTCTCGCGCCAGAACGGGCACCTGTCTTGATCACCGACATGCAGCGCCGCGTCGAGTTTCTGAAGGGAGCCGGTTGCGACGACGTGGTGGTCCTGCCGTTCGACGACGAGTTCTCCAAAATGACCCCAGATCGCTTCGTCGAGCGCGTCTTGCTGGATGCCTGCGCCGCCAAGGGCGTGGTCGTGGGCCCGGATTTCCACTTTGGTCACAAGCGCTCCGGCAACCTTGCGACGCTGCGGCGGTGGGGCGAGCGAGAGGGTTTTACGGTCCACCTCGTCGAGCCGGTCATGTACAAGGGGGAGGCCGTCTCTTCGACGCGGCTTCGTCGAACTCTGGGCGAGGACGGAAACGTGGAAGATGCCGCGGTGATGCTGACCCGACTGCACGAAACCACGGGGCTCGTCGTGCGGGGCGATCAGCGGGGCCGCCAGATCGGATTTCCCACCGCCAACCTCGAGGTGGTGCCGCTGCAGCTGCCGAAGGACGGGGTCTATGCAGTCGTAGCGCGGGTGCTGGACGAGGCCGGCGCACCGCTACTTCACGGCGTGGCCAACTTGGGCAGTCGGCCGACGTTCGACGCGGGCCGTTCGGTCGAGGCACATCTGTTTGGTTTTGACGGAGACCTCTACGAAAAACGCATGCGGATTGGCTTCGTAGCTCGCCTCCGAGGGGAAGTGAAGTTCGATGGCCTGGAGGCACTCCGCCGGCAGATCGATCGGGACTGCGACCAAGCCAAGAACGCGCTACAACAACTGAACCAGGACTTGGTTCGATGGATCTAACGCGACTTTACAATCTCACGACGCCAGAGCTTCGACAGGAAGCCGAGCGAATGGGCGTGGGCGACACGTACGCCATGAGCCGAGGCCAACTGATCCACGCAATCCGAAACAAGGCCGGCGGGCAGCCCAAAGAGGGC
>CBDURI010000477.1:0-2014 GCA_965369435.1 uncultured bacterium | reverse complement strand
AACAGTGCCACCGCGGTCGGCACAATCCACAGGGACCACGGCGACTGCCCGAGCGTGTACTGAACGATGCCGTAGGTGAGTCCGCCAAGCGCCACAATCGCCAGCAAAATATAGACCGCCATGAACATCGTCCACACGTGCGGGTGGGGCGAAAACCGGCCTCGAATCGCGGAGCCATCCGGTTCGTCTTCGACTTCTAGATTGAGATACGGTGACCAGAACGTGCGCACTGTGTCGCGCATTTCGACGACTGCATGCTTGCGAAACACCTGCCCTCGCAGCGAGCCGGTGTCGCTCTCGAGCAGCGACCGCAACGCGTCGAGCCACCTCTCCCGCGTGACCGGAAGCTGGAGCTCGAACCGAGGTCGCATGCGCGGAGGCGCCACGCGCTAGAGAATACCGGATTCAATAACACAACCGGACACGAAAAAAATGCGCGCGATTTCGGCGTTCAGAGCGCGCGATCGGCCTTGGCCGCGAAATAGAAATCGCTTTCGGTCAGGCCCTGAATCTTGTGCGTCCAGATCTCGACGGTGCACTTGCCCCAAGCGACGTACAGATCCGGATGGTGATTTTGTTCCTCGGCGATGTCACCGACGCGATTCGCAAACCCGATCGCCTCTACGAAATTCGAAAAGGTATACGTTCGCTCGAGGTGACCGTCGGCATTCAGGGCCCAGCCTTCATCGAGCTCGCCCAACAACTCTCGGGCGCGTGCCCTGTCCATCGTTGGAACGCCGCCTTTGCAAGGCACGCAGGCTTGATCAGCAAGGCTCATGGTCGCTCGTCCTCCGCTGCGGCCACTATAGGGCTTCCCGGCGCGGGCGGTAGCTGGGACGGTCGCATGAACGGGCGCTTCTTGATGTCGACTTGCCGGTCGGGAAAGAAATCCTCGAAGCAGAGCTTGGTGGTCGTGCGCAGCTGCTCCGCGACGACCTCCGCTTTGGCGGTATCGAGATGCATCCCCTGCTCGGCGAGGTCGCCCCGGAGGCGATGGCAAAGCTGATCGATGCGCTGAAGGGCGGACAAATACGACCCGCGCCAGATCTCGAGATACGGCCGGTGGTCCATCGGATTAGTGGAGAGCAAGCGCCGGAGCGTGTTGGACGGAAGGAAGGTGTACGAGCTCACCTCGGGGTGCTTGCGTAGGGTGGAGTTGCGCGCGCGCTCGAAACGGGTGAACGAGATGGTTCGGATGTCCTGGTCGATGTTGTAGAGAACGCCTCGCCGGTGTGCGACGCCGGGAAGCTTCGACACGTAGGGTACGAACGGGTCCATCGTGAAGACCAACGTCGCGCCTCGGTGGATCGCTTCGATGAAGTTGGAGGTGCGGGTAATCGCGCCGTCTTCATAGTAGCGGCCGTCAATCGGCACCGACGAGAACGCGGGATTCACACTGAGCGAGGCTTGGACGGCTTTGCTGATCGGCACATGGTCGTAGCCGTCGGAGCCGAACAGCACATGCGTTCGGGCGTCTTGATCGGACGCCCCGACATAGAGCTCGAGCGGAAGCTTTCGAAAGTCGTTGGTGCTGCCGGACAGTTGCAAAACGCGGCGCAATATCACCTCGAACTCCGAGGAGTGAAACGGCGCCCCGACCAGGCTCGTGTACTCGAGGAACAGCTTCTCCGCAGTACCGCCACCCCGACCTCGCAAGCTGTCCCAAAACGCGCGGAGCCCGGTTTTCGCGGCGCTGGCCATGCGCCACCGTATGTCCTCATGATTGAAGTGCGAGAGTCGTAAGAGGCTGAACGACAGGGGCGGGACGCGTCCCCCTGGCACGCCGGCAAGGCTGGCCATGAGCTCGTCGGGCGTGTAGCCGACCGACAAAATGCTCGTGACGACGGCGCCGGCGCTGATGCCAAACATCATGTCGAAGTCGTTCACGCCGCAGTTGGTGAGGCAATCGTCGAGGCACTTGAGGACACCCATCTCGAAGTAGATGCCGGTGGTCCCTCCGCCAGAGGCACAGATGGCGGTCTTGCCGACGCGGCGGGAGCTGGTGAGGTCGACC
>CBDURI010000476.1:0-2026 GCA_965369435.1 uncultured bacterium | reverse complement strand
AGAGCGGTCTAGAGCCCGGCTACGCGCATCACCGCGTCGCGCGACGGCAAATCGTCACCCACGCGTTCGAGCAGCACGTCCGCCGGGCAACGAGAAGCTTCGAGCAGCGCCCGTAGCGGGCGAAGCAAGACGGTTTCGTCCTCGCCCTCATCGTTCCGGTCGCCGATTCGCCGCAAACCGGCCTCGGCGAGCTCCAGTATCTGACCGGCCCAATCGGCCGCTTCGCGGTTCATGAACTTCGTCTGGACGCCATGTCGTGCGAGCGCGTCTCGTTGACGCTCGACTTCGGGGAACGACCAGTTGTCCACCAACCCCTCGAGCGCGCCGAAGCTGTCGTCGTCGTACAGCAGACCCTTCCAAAGCGCGGGGAGGGCGAACGAGAGCTCCGGCCGTTGTACGTCTGCGCCACGGTATTCGAGCGTGCTCTTGAGGCGCACTTCCGGGAAGAGCGTGCTGAGATGGTCCACCCAATCGCCGTAGTGGGCCCGAATGCCTTGGAAGCCCTCTTCCATGAAGGACCGAAACGTCTGGCCGGTGTTGTAGAAGGCCTTGCCGTTGCGCTTCACCAGAAACATCGGCGCCTGGAGCGCCCATTCGACGTACTCGATGTACGACGGGTGATCTTTCCACGCGAAGGGCAAGAGCCCGGACCGGTCCGGGTCCATGTGAAGCCAAACGAGTGCACGATACGAACGGTAGCCGCTACGCCTGCCACCCTCCCATGGACTGTTGGCAAACATGGCGGTGACGATCGGTTGGGCGCGTAGGCCCACACGGAGCTTGCGCATCGCGTCTTCTTCGGACGCGTAGTCGAGGTTGGCCTGGACGGTGCAGGTCTTGGTCATCATGTCCCCAGCCATCGAACCGCGCGTGGGCATGTACTCCCGCATGACGTCGTATCGCATCTTCGGTACCCACCCGAGCTCCTCCACAGACGCAAACGGGTGGCAACCCAGCCCGAGCCACACGAGCCCGAGGTCGTCGATGACCGGCTGTAGCTCTGCCCAATGGGCATCGGACTCCGCCTTGCCGTCGTGCACCGTCTTGTACGGCGCGCCGGACAGTTCGATCTGCGATCCCGGCTCGAGCGTCACCGAAGCGCCCTCGCGCCGAAGAGCGATGATCGGTCCGTCCTCGGTCTCACGCTCGGGCGTCCAGCCATGCTCTGCGATCAGCCGCTCGAAGATCGCCACCACGCTCGTCGCGCCGTCGTAGGGCAGGTGCGCCCCGCTGGCTTTTTGCACTGCGATTCGCTCGGCTTCGGTGCCTACCAGCCAGCGCTCTACGGGCTTCTCAGCATCGTGGAAGAGCACGAGCAGGTCATCCATCCCGCGAAGGGGTTCATCGGGTTTCGGCAACGTGTCCTCTGAGTCCGTCCGTGGGGCGCGGGACCGTACCACGAAGGGCGCATCCATGCCGCCAGGCCGTAGCAGTTCGCGGTTGCACCGGCGGCCCGGACGTGGTGGAACACCCCGGTGGATCGACTACTCGGGCTTCTCCGCGAGCGCGGTTTCCGTCGCGGCAACTTCGTGCTGAGCTCTGGCAAAGAGAGCGACTTCTTCATCGACTGCAAGCCAGCCGTGCTTTGCGCCGAGGGTCACGTGCTGGTCGGCCAGGCATTGATCGCCCAAATTCGCGACGTCCTAGGTCCGGTTTCGGCGGTCGCGGGCGTCGAGCTCGGCGGATGTCCGCTCGCATCCGCAGTCGCGTCGGCATCTTGGGCAAACAACGACCCGATCGATGCCGTGTACATTCGCAAGTCCACCAAGGAGCACGGCACCCGTAAGATGCTCGAAGGGGCCGACCATCTCGACGCAAACGCGAAGCTCGTGATCGTCGAAGACACGGTGACCACGGGGGGCTCGACACTTCGTGCGGTGCAGGCGGTCCGTGATGCGGGCTTCGAAGTGGCCGGAGTGATCGCAGTGGTCGACCGACTCGAAGGAGGAGCGGCGGCGATTCGAGATGCTGGGGTGTCGTTCAGCACGCTCTACGACCGGACCGATTTCATGGGGGACGCATGAGC
>CBDURI010000475.1:0-2032 GCA_965369435.1 uncultured bacterium | reverse complement strand
TCGTTGCGAACGACTCGCGCCCACATGATCCGGGCAGTGATGGAAGGCGTCGCGTACAACACGCGATGGCTCATGAGTGGAGTGGAATCGTTCATCGGTCGCGAGTTCGAGGCGATCCGGTTCATCGGCGGCGGAGCGACGTCGGAGCCATGGTGTCAGATCTTCGCGGACGTGCTCGACCGCCCGATCGACCAAGTCGCCGACCCGCTTTCGGCCAATGTCCGGGGCGCTGCGTTCGTCGCCGCCGTCGGACTTGGAAAGCTCAAAGTCGAGGACATTCCCTCGCGCGTCCCCATCGAGAAGCGCTACACGCCGAACCCGGACCATCGGGCTATCTACGACGAGCTCTTCAAGGCCTTCCTGAGCATCCACAAGAACAACGAGGCGATGTACACCCGCCTGAACAAATAACTGCCGAGGCTAGCCGCCCTAGCCCGGTTGCGGTACGGAGCACCCATGGACATCAAAGACCTGGCGAACGTCAAGCTCGGGCCGCTGGAGCCTCTGGTTGCGCGCATCTACCGCTACGCGAAGCGCTTGCCAATCGTCAAAGAGAGGCTCGAAGCGGAGTACGCGCCGATCATGGAAGAGCTCCGGAAGTCGTCGAAGCCCTACGCGGGCGAGGTCGAAAGCTACGCCGCGCTCCCCGCCGACGGCAAAGCCCGCGCGGAGATTCTGGCCGAGATCCGTGAGCTCGACCGCCGGGAGACCGACCGCTGGAAAGACGGTTACGTGTCGGGGGCGGTCTATCACGGTGACCCGGGACACATCGCGTTTCTCAATGAGGCGTACGCGATCACCTCTCAAACCAATCCGCTGCATTCCGACCTGTGGCCGAGCATCGCGAAGTACGAAGCCGAAATCGTCTCGATGACGGCCAACATGCTCGGTGCGCAGCGGGCAGTAGACGCGCAAGTTTGTGGGGCGGTGTCGAGCGGCGGCACCGAGAGCATCATGCTCGCGATGCGCAGCTACCGTGACTGGGCGCGCGATACCAAGGGGATCACCTCGCCCGAGCTGGTCGTGCCCACCACCGCACATGCGGCTTTCGACAAGTCGGCCCAGTACTTCGGCATCAAGTTGGTCAAGGTGCCCGTCGGTCCGGATTGCCGCGCCGACGTGGCGGCTACCAAGAAGGCGATCAACCGACACACCATCTGTGTCGTAGGCTCGGCGATTTCATTCCCACATGGGGTGATCGACCCGATCGAAGAGCTGTCCGAGCTCGCCCGCAAGCGCGGCATAGGCTTTCACACCGACGCTTGCCTAGGCGGCTTCATTCTGCCGTGGGCCGAAAAGCTCGGGTACGACATTCCCGCGTTCGACTTTCGGCTACCGGGCGTGACCTCGATGTCCGCGGACACCCACAAGTACGGATACGCCGCGAAAGGCACGAGCGTGGTGCTCTACCGCAACTACGATCTCCGGCACTATCAATACTACAAGGTCGCCGACTGGCCGGGCGGGCTCTACTTCTCACCGACGTTCGCGGGGAGCCGCCCGGGCGCGCTCAGCGCGGCGTGTTGGGCGGCGATGATCTCGATGGGAGAGAGCGGTTATCTCGACGCGAGCCGCCGCATCTTGGAGACCGGCGCAAAGATCCGTGAAGGCGTCCGCGCGATCCCGGAGCTCAAAGTCCTCGGCGACCCGTTGTGGGTCATTGCGTTCGGCTCCGACGACCTCGACATCTATCGCATCTTGGACTTCATGACGAAGCGCAGCTGGAACCTCAACGGTTTGCACAAGCCACCGAGCGTTCACCTCGCGGTCACTTTGCGGCACACGCAAGAAGAGGTCGCCGACCACTTCCTCGACGATCTGCGCGCCGCAGTGGAGCACACGAAGGCCCACCCCGATGAGGAAGGAGGCATGGCTCCGGTCTACGGCATGGCCAACACGGTCCCCATCAAAGGCGTAGTCACCGACCTCCTCGAGCGCTACCTAGACGTCCTCTACGAAGTCTGATGTTCGATCTCTACAAAGCAACGGATCCGCTGACGACTGCTCTTTGGGTGGCGGGCGGGTTGGCTCT
>CBDURI010000474.1:0-2034 GCA_965369435.1 uncultured bacterium | reverse complement strand
AGCGGTGGACCTGAGCGAACGGTTGAGCTAGAACACGTTCTAGTTTGGGTTTTGGCTCGAGGTTTGGAACATGGTCGTAGAAGCAGTCCCTGAAGGAACCTATGTGGACGTCGGCAACGGCATCACGATCCACTATCACGAAGCTGGCAGCGGCGATCGTGGGGTCGTCCTGTTCCTGCACGGCGCTGGTCCTGGCGCCAGCGGTTGGAGCAACTTCAAGGGCAACTATCCGTTCCTCGCCGAGCATGGCTTTCGGACGATCGTGCCCGACATGATGGGCTACGGGTATTCGACCAAGCCTGAGGACGGAGCGTACAGCCTCGATGACATCGCCGCGCAATTCAAAGCGCTGCTGGACGCACTTGGTGTGGACCGTGCGACGCTCGTAGGGAACTCCCAGGGTGGGGCGATCGCAATTGCGATGGCGCTCAACTACCCAGACCTCGTCGGCCGGCTCGTCTTGATGGCACCTGGCGGCATCGAGGCACGCGAGACCTACATGGAGATGGAGGGCATCCAAGCGATGATCCGCGTTCTCTACAAAGAAGGCATCAGCAAAGAGACGATGCGCAAGGTCTTCAGACTTCAGCTCCACGACGAATCGAAGATCACCGACGAGGTCATCGAAGAGCGCTACCAAGTTGCGATGACGCAACACAAAGACAACATCGCCCGTATCCGAACCACCAACCAAGCCGAACGGCTGTCTGAAATTCAGTGCCCCGTGCTTTGCTTCTGGGGCGCGAACGATAAGTTCTGCCCCTCGACCGGCGCATCCACAATTGCCGCCAACTGCCCCAATTCCCGGACGATGCTCATCGCGAACTGCGGTCACTGGGTCATGGTCGAGTACCCGAAGCTATTCAACGAGCTCACGTTGCAGTTTGTCCAAGGCGACCTGGGCTGAACGACAGACAGAAGCGTCAACCCGCTCTGCCTGTGTACAACGGGAGATCCAAAATCGAGAGCACCCCGGGCTTTGCCTCGCACACCGCAGGGATGGCGTTGACGACCCGCATCGCGGTACCGGTAACGATGCCCGTGTTGTGATCGCCATCGTCTCCCTTCAAGTCGATCTCGCAGTTGAACTCGGGAGAGCCTTTGACCTCGATTCGATAGCCGGACTTGTCACCGGTCAGGCGTTCCCACTGCGGCGCGACGTCAGCGCGTAGCCGTTGCGTGTGGGACGACACGATCACCGGCTTGCCCTTCGAAATGCCTTGCACCTCGAACCGTACGCCAGCGCACATGCCCTTTTCAATTCGGCCCATGTCGGTGTCGAAAGCCTCAGCCGCCGGCGCTCGCTCGCTTTCCTCACGGAGTTCGTCTAGCTCGAAGCCGAGTGCGTCGGCGAGGAGCTCGATGACGCTGCCCCAGCCAGCCTTGATAGCGCCCGGGTAGAACATCGGCGCCTTGAAATCGAGGGGATGCCCGAAGCCAAAGAACTCCCCGGTAAAATTTGGATCAGCGTAGGTCGAGTAGTCCATCACCTCGGCGACGCGCACCGAGTCGACCCGCTCGCAACCGGCTGCGAGAACCAGGGGAATGAGATCGCTGGTGAAGCCCGGGTCGAAGCCGGACGTGTAGAAAGCTACGTCGTTCTCGATGCAAGCCTCGTTCAGGGGGCCCGTGAGCTTCCGACTCGCGAACGGCGGATAGACCATCGACACCGTGGCCGTGTTCGCGATGTTCTTGCCGGAGCTGAGGATCTTGAGCCAGTCATCGAGCGCCTCGTAGACGCGGGTCTCGCCGATCGCCATGTAACAGACGCAGTCGGCGTCAAGCGCGAGAAGCGCGTCCTTATCGTTGGTTGCAATGATCCCGGTGGGTTCAGCCCGTCCGCAGAGCTCGGCCGCGTCTTTGCCAACCTTGTCGGGTGAATGCGCGTGGACGCCAACCAGTTCGAGGCCGGGATGGTTCAGAATGCCTTGCAAGGCTCGGTAGCCCGCGTTCCCGGTGCCCCACTGAATCACCTTCAGGAGTCGTTCTCGTTTGGTGTCGCTGGTCATGTCGGCGCGCAGTTGACCACGTCCT
>CBDURI010000473.1:0-2039 GCA_965369435.1 uncultured bacterium | reverse complement strand
TCAGCCGACTTCCAAGACGACTTTGCCCCTCGCACGCTTGGTTTCCATGTACCTGTGGGCTTCGGGTGCCTCATCGAGGGGGAAAGAGCGGTCGACTACGACTCTCATGCTGCCCGCGTCGATTTGCTGCCGAATCCAGTCGAGCTGGTCGCGTTGCGATTTCACGAGGACGAGCTTCGCGCGTTTGCGGCGAACCAACGTCCGCGCGACGTCCTTGATGATGCGCGCGCTAGGGATGGTGTGGACATACGTGCCGCGACGCGTGAGGAGGTGCTTGAGCTCGTCGAACCGGTAGTTGCCGAAGACGTCGAAAATCGTGTCGAAGCGTTCGCTTACGTCGACGAGCTTCGTTTGATTGTAGTCGATCACCCGGTCGGCACCGAGCTCGGTCACGAGACCCACGTTTCGGTGGCTGCACACCGCGGTGACCTGTGCCCCCAGGATCTTGGCGATCTGTACCGCGAAGACGCCGACGCCACCGGAGGCACCGTTGATCAACACCTGCTGCCCTGGTTTCACGTGTGCGTCATCGCGGAGCGCTTGCAGCGCCGTTTGGGAAGCGAGCGGCACGGCGGCCGCCACGCGGAGCTCTATCGAAGACGGTGCCCTCCCGAGCTGCTTACAATTCACGGCGGCGTACTCCGCATAGGCACGCCCCGCGAAGTCGTTGATCATCCCATAGACGACGTCGCCTTCCGCGAGATCGCAGCTGAGCCCGGCTTCGACGACCTCGCCGGCGATGTCGTGTCCGACGATGAGTGGGAATTTCTTCCCCGTGGCGATCTGGAACTTCCCTTTGCGAACGACGACGTCTTTCGGGTTCACGCCAATGAAGCGGGTCCGGACGAGCACTTGCCCGCGCGTTGGGACTGGGCGTGGGACTGTCGCAAGGCGAAGGACCTCCGGGCCGCCGTACTGGTCGATGACGACTGCGCGCATCGTCTCGCTCGCATGAAGGTGCCTCCCGTACTGCGGCAGGGCGCTCATTTCTTTGTGTATCGGTAGAGGGAAAGTCCGGAGAGAATCTTGGGTTGAAAGAAAGTGCTCTTTTCGGGCATCACGATCTCAGAGTCCTCGAGCCCCGCGTCGGCGACGCTCATGAGCTCATCCAGGCTCACCGGGTGCAAGGCAATTGCGATGTCGTAGTCGCCTCGGTCGACCGCGGCTTTCATCTCGTCGAGTGCCGACTCCGAGTAGTAGTCGAAGTGATTTGGGTCGATGATCATGTCGTGCGTCAGTCCGAGCTTTGGGTATAGCTCGCGCTCTAGAATGGCGCAGTCCAATCGGCCGACGATGTCGTCTGGCACGTGCTCTGCTTCGAGCTCGAAAGAACCCTGCTTGGTGTAGATGCAGAAGCTGTGCTTCGGAGGTGTACGGAACGAGTCGACCGGCTTCAGAGGCAAGTCGCCGGCTATCTCCGAGAAGGGACGAACGCCGTTGACCACTCGGTTGTACGCCTGGATGACTGCCTCTTCGGTGACGTAGCAGAGGAAGTGAGTCTGCTCGTTGAGCAAGCTGGCGTGGTAGCGGTGGTGCCCGTCGGCGATGTAGAGAGGCTCGGTTCCGAGTGCGGCTTGAAGCGCGCGCCCGGTTTCGCTCTGTTCAGGCACCCGCCACACCTTGTTCTGGATGCCTTCGAGCTCGCTGAAGCCACCAAACGCGCTGGTGAAGTCGTAAATCGGATCGGTCTCTTGCTTCGCCTTGTCCAACGCCGATGCGATTGGGGCTCTCGTCAGGACGAACACCGGTCCAATGTGGAGGCCTGTCGCGCGCCGCATCGCGATGCGGCCCTTGACCTTCGAGTCGAAGGTCTTCTCGTGCCGGATGATTTGCTTGGCGTCGTACGGCGACACCTCGGCCGCCGTGAACACGCCCGTTCGCTGTCCCTCGGGCCACGTTTGCTCGTACACGTAATAGGCAGGCTCGTTGTCCTCGACGAGCGATCCGTCCGCGACCATTCGATCCGTGGCGGCTCCGGGGTCATCTCCCAGGATGATGTGAAATAACGAGCTCGGCTCCTCTTTGAGCAGCTTCTCGAG
>CBDURI010000472.1:0-2054 GCA_965369435.1 uncultured bacterium | reverse complement strand
AGGCGTGAAACAGCCGCTAGGCGGCGCGACCGAGCGCCTGCTCCCGCGTGAGGACATGGACCGGCTTTCGTAGAGGCCGGAGCACGCGCTTCATCGCCCGGTCCCATCGGTCACTGAGTTGAAGCGCGCGCTCCGACCCGCCACCCGAAAGGGGTCTAACCAGTCTGAGCCCTCCCACGACGGGCAACGTTCTGAGGAGCGACAATCGGCCTCAGGAGCTGAACTGCCATATCTTCGCTCACAAACTCTTCATTCGAGAGTCGGGGGGCGGCTTGATGACCTTGGGCATTCGATCGTCACCGGTGATGAGACGGGCGCCGCGGTCACCGCGGAAGTAGAGCCAGACCCATTCGACGAACACCACGAGCTTCCTGCGAAAATCGACCAGGAACAAGATGTGGATGAACGCCCACATCAAGAACGCGATCACACCTCCGAAGCGGAGCTTGCCCGTCTCGACGACGGCGTGGTTACGGCCAATGATCGCCATCAAGCCTCGATCTTGATACCGAAAGGCTTTGCGTGCCGGGTCCGGCTTGCCTGTCTGTCGCGCCTTGATTTCGGCCCCAATCGTTTCACCGGCAAACTTGCCGCCTTGAAGCGCGCCCTGTGCGACGGGCGGGATCGGCTCACCCGTCTTCGGATTGACGCAATGGGCCAAGTCGCCCGTCACGAAGACGTTGGAGTGACCTGGGATGGTGAGGTCTTCATCAACGATCACCCGGCCCATGCCGTCTAGCTCGGCGCCAAGCGTCGCTCCCAAGGGGCACCCCTTGACGCCAGCGGCCCACACGACGTTGTTCGCATCGATGCGCATCTCACCTTCAGGCGTCTCCGCGGTCAAACCTTCCCCGTCGACATCGGTCACCCGCGTCTGGAGCAAGACCTCGACCCCTAGGCGCTCGAGGTCCTGCTTCGCTCGGTCCGACAGTTTCGGATGGAACTCCGTCAGGACCCGATCGGCTAGGTCGATCAGGATGATGCGCGTGGTCCTCGTGTCGATGGTGCGGAAGTCCTTTCGCACGGTCTCGGAAATCTCGGCCAGTGCACCGGCGATTTCGACCCCCGTGGGGCCAGCTCCGACGATCGCGAACGTCAGTGCGGCCCGCTGGGCGGCCTCGTCGTGCTCGAACTCCGCCTGCTCGAAGGCCAGCAGGAAACGCGCCCGGACGTCGATTGCTTCGTCGATCGTCTTCATTCCCGGAGCGTGCTCTTTCCAGCTATCGTTGCCGAAATAGTTCGTTTCCAGGCCGGTTGCGAGGACCAAGTAGTCATAGGCATATCGCTGGCCGCCGAGTGTGATGCTCTGCGCGTCGACATCGAGGTCCTCGACCTCCTTCATCAGCACGTGACAGTTGGCCTGGTTGCTAAGGACGGCGCGGATCGGGGCCGCAATCGTCCCGGGGTGCAACGCGGCGGTCGCTACCTCGTAAAGGAGCGGCTGAAACAGATGATGGTTGTGCTTATCGACGACCACGACGTCAGTTTCCGCACGCCGAAGCGCTCGTGCAGCCGCAACACCCGCAAATCCGCCGCCGACGATGACGACACGTAGTCTCGTGAACTCCACCATTCCTCCTTGCCAGCTCGCTGTCTAACATGGGCCAGGCGCTAGAGCGACAGCCGATTGTAAACGACAACTCGCTACATCGGCTGCTAGTACATTCAAACGCCTTGTCTCAGTCCGGAGAACGTAGATAGGTAAGGCGGTCTGCGCAATTCAGGAGCTGAGTGAGCTAGTGCCTAGCAAACTCGGCTGCTACCGATCCAGATGGGCACCTGAGGTGCGAATTGCCAGCTCAAAGCTCGGCTGCTGGCCTGACGAGGACGCTGCCCCAGAGCATGGCTCGATCGTCGGCGGCGCGATTCGCCGGGGAGCTTGCGTCTGCATCACCGAAGCTGCGAAGCACGGTGATTGCATCAGGTGCCGCTGCGCGTTTGACGGCCGCAAACAGTCTCTGTCGATAGGCGTCGTCGACGCCGTCCAAGATGTTCGAGAGCGTGAAGCCAGCGAAGCTTTGCGGGGGTTCGTTCTCGAGAAAGCCAGCGGCATC
>CBDURI010000471.1:0-2066 GCA_965369435.1 uncultured bacterium | reverse complement strand
CGGATCGACAGGTCTTCGTCGAGTTGCGGCCAATGAATGCCAATGCCGCCGCCAATGAGCCGCAAATCCTCCCGCTGCTCGGGCGTGGCTTCTCGCAAACGCGGGAACCAGGCGATGGGGACCTCCAGCTTCCGTCCATCCTCGAGCGCAACCCGCATGACCCCCCCCGCGAACTCGACCGATTTCGCCAGTGGATGTTCAGGTGCCAAAGTAATCATGCCAGCGCTCCAGCAGGTAGTCCCGATGCTCTTCAACGAGTCGCATGGAACGTCGCAGCTCCATGAACGTCATGTTCTTGTAGTATGCCATCGTCACAGGCTTCAACCAATACTTCACCGTGCCTCCGCCTCGCTCCACATGAACATGCGGTGGCTCCCACCCTTCGTCGCTGAAAAAGAACACGCGGAATCCCTCTCGCCGCAGTACGGTTGGCACGCGATTCCATCGACCACCCCCGCTGGAAGTTGCTCAGAAACGCGCCCGCACCAAACGCCAGTCGAAACAGCCCGACCCCGATTCCCACCGTCGTCTGCAGGGCCGTTTCTGCCTTCTTCTCTTTGCGGTTACATATCGCCGTACGCGTGTTGTAGGAGCGTGAGCCCCGCGAGCACGGCGGTTTCCGCGCGTAGAACGCGTCCGCCGAGCCGAAGGGGGAGAGCGCCACGCCTCTCGAGCATGGCGCGCTCCGCGTCGTTCCAACCTCCCTCGGGGCCCACCGCGAAGACGATGCGAAGTCCCGCGCGGGCTGCACGCGGAGCGGCGTTGTCGAGGGCGGAACGACTCTGTGCTCGGTCGTCGAGGTAGACGCACAGGTCGGCTTTGGTGAAGCAGTCATCCTCCAGGATGGAGGTGAGCTCGATGGCCTCGTGCACCTCGGGCAAGCTCGCGCGTCGGCACTGGCGCGCAGCCCGCAAGGCCTGCTTCGGCCATGCATGGGCCTTTTCATGCTCGAGACCATCGCGCGGCACCGAGCGCTCCGAGAGCACGGGGATGATGCGCGCAACGCCTAGCTCGGTGGCCTTCTGCATCACGACGAGCATTCGCTGCCGTGCGAGCACGGCGCAGAGCAGGGTGATCTCTACTGGCGACTCGGTAGAGCCGGCCATGCGTTCGTAGACGAGGGCTTCGCCGCCGCTCTTCTTCATCACCTTCAGCGATGCGCGAAAGAAATGCCCCTCGCGGTCCACGATGGTGAAGGCCTCTTTCTCCTTGATCTCCCGCTGGCGCAGCGCGCGCACGTGGAATGCGTCCAGTGCGATTTGCTCGCCCTCCGCGAGCTTGGCGGCATGGCGGAGAGGCGCGTTCAGCGAGGCGGAAGTCATGCCGAGAGCATAGTAACCCCACCGAGGTGGGCCCATTACGAAATCGAACGCGACCCGGAGACATCGGACGCGATTTGAGCTACGAAGCCAGTCCCCGGGGTGATTTGCACCCTCGCCGCCACAGCGGCTGCGAGCTACCGGGGCTACCGACAATCTCGAGCAGGAACGAATACAACATGGCTGAAGGTACAATCAAACGCGTCACGGACCGAGGCTTCGGCTTCATCGAAACCTCTCCGGGCAACGACATCTTTTTCCACATGTCGAACGTGGAAGGCGTGCGCTTCGAAGATTTGCGCGAAGGACAGCGGGTCTCATTCGACGAGGGCCAAGGTCCCAAGGGGCCCCGCGCGGAAAACGTCCGCCTAATTTAAAAGGCCGTCGACGCAAGTCACCGCGGCGACACGATCCAAGCGCGCTGCTCGAAACGTCGGCTTAGAGGAGTAGGCTCTTCGAAGTGGACCCATGAGCAGCGTACCCACCGAGCGCCAGATCGAGCTGCGCCTCACCCTCGACGAATCGCAGGACCCCGAGGTGATGCGCGCGCTCGCGGCCAAGAAGCTCGCGGTGCCGGTCGAGGACCTGCCCGAGCTTCATGTCTTGCGACGCGGGATCGACGCACGCGGAAGGGGAGCGCACGTCCAAGTCCTGCTCGGCACCGGGCCGGGGATGCCTGCCGATCAATGGGCCCTTCCTCACCCCCGAGAGGTTCGTCTTCCCGCGAGAGTGGTGATTGTGGGTTCC
>CBDURI010000470.1:0-2082 GCA_965369435.1 uncultured bacterium | reverse complement strand
ACCGTGCCCGAGTCGGCCAAGACCGACGAGCTCTACGACGTCTCCGATTGGCTAGGGCTCACGGTGCGTTCGGTCGACGCGAGCCTTCTCGACGAGTGGGAGCAGCTGCAGGCGCCCGACGAGGAGGTCGTTGCGCCGACCGAGCGGCAGGACGACGAGGCCTTCGACATCACCAAGGACGTGCGCGGGTTCACGACCATGGTGCGCAACGCCGCGTGGCAGGTCGTCCGATTCGTGGCGTTCAAGCAGTACGATCGCGCGGCCGAAGTGCTGTCAGAAGCTTCGGCAGGCAACGAGTGGGACTACGGGCGGTTCAAGGAAGCTCTCGGGCCCTACTGGGCCGAGTACGACGCCATCCAGATCGGCCCGGACGCGCGCAGCGGCGCACAGGTCCAGATCGAGCAACGTGAGTCAGCGTGGGAGCTCACCCAAATCCTCCTCGACCCAGACGAACACCGCAGCTGGCACATGCGGTTCACGATCGACCTCGCCGCGAGTCGAGACGCGGGGGTCCCAGTGCTCACGCTACAAACCATCAGCGACTGAAGTCGCCAACCGCGCGGCTGTTCCCCTCAATTCCCGGGCGCGGTCGGCGACGGGTTGTCTTCGGCGAGGTCCAGCATGTCTGCGGAGGCGTCGGCGGGGGCCTCTTCTACCGAGCGGAGCTTTCGTTCCATCGCACGTGTGCGGACGCCGGTTTCGTCGATGGTGCGGCCGGCCATCTCGAGGTGACGCTTGACCTTCTCGAGGACGTCGCCGAACTTGCCGAACTCGTGCTTGACCGCCCCGAGCACCTTCCACACCTCGCTCGAACGTTCTTCGATGGCAAGGGTTCGAAAACCGATGCGGAGACTGTTGAGAAGAGCCGCAAGCGTGGTCGGCCCCGCGATGACGATGCGATGCTCACGCTGCAAGCGTTCGACCAGACCGGTGTGTCGCAGCGCCTCGGAGTAGAGGCCCTCCGTTGGGAGGAACAGGATCGCGAAGTCCGTCGTCATCGGTGGGTTCAAGTACTTGGTGCTGACGTCCTTCGCGGAGTCCTGAATCGAACGGATGAGCGCACTTTGGGCTTGTTGCACGGCGGCCGCGTCGCCGTTCTCACTCGCCTCGACGAGACGCAGGTAGTCCTCCTGTGGGAACTTGGAGTCGATGGGTAGCCACACGCACTCATCGGGATCGCCCGTTGCACCCGGGAGACGAATCGCAAATTCGACGCGTTCGCGCGAATCCGGCCGAGGCGCCACGTTGCGATCGAACTGTTCGGGCGTGAGGATTTGTTCGAGCAGCGCGCCGAGTTGCACCTCGCCCCAGGTGCCCCTGGTCTTGACGTTGGTGAGCACTTTTTTGAGATCCCCGACCCCGCTCGCGAGGCTGCGCATCTCGCCTAGGCCTTGCTGGACCGCTTCGAGGCGATCGCCGACGAGCTTGAACGACTCCCCAAGCCGTTTCTCGAGCGTGTTTTGTAGCTTTTCGTCGACCACTTCGCGCATTTGGTCGAGCTTGCGCTCGTTGCTGCTGCGAAGCTCCTGAAGGCGGCCGTCCACTGTTTCCTGGAGGTGCTTGAGGCCCCCTTGATTCGAGTCGGTCAGCGCCTTGAGCTGCACGGTGAAGGCTTGAAACTTCGTGGTTTGCGACTCGCCGATCTGGGAGATCGTTTTAACTAGATTCTCGGTGCTGGCCTGATGCGTCCGCGAAACCTCTTGGCGTAGCTCGCTCGCTCTAGTGGAAGCCTCTTCCCGCGAGGCGCGAAGCTCCACCCGAAGGACATTCGCTGCGTCATCCGAATCATCGTGCCTCCTTTTGAGGAGAACGAATGTGACGATTAGATTGATGACGAGCAGAAGCACCACAGCCACCAGAAGCGGAACTACCATCTCCAAAACCCCCAAAAACTCGGCCGTTCGCGATACTAGCACCATCCTGACGGTGTGAGCAGCGCTCAATGAGGGCGGCGAGGACGTGCTACGCTGCCGACCGCTCATGCCAACGGGGGGTCAGCCAGATGAGGAGCTCAAGGCGCTTCTGCCTGCGTCGATCGCGGTTCGATTCGAGGAAATGTTCCCGAACGTCCGCAACGGCCGC
>CBDURI010000469.1:0-2090 GCA_965369435.1 uncultured bacterium | reverse complement strand
TTTCGGGATGCGCAAAGTGCGTTGCAGAGCTGGCGGCAACAAACGGCGCGGCTCGTCAGCATTGGCTGGGTGCTCACCAAGATCGCGGCCAGCTACCGCCTGCATTTGACCCGGGCGGCGTTTGTGAGCCGTCGACACGCGACGGCGATGCTCGAGCGACTGCATGCCAAGAATGCGCAGCGTTTCACCGACGTTTGCATTTCGCACGGTGGGGGCTTCTTGAAGGTAGGCCAGTTGCTCTCCTCGCGTCCGGACGTGCTGCCGCGGGTTTGGATCGAGGCGCTCTCCATACTGCAAGACAATGTCCCCGCCGAAGACGAGGAGCGCATCATTGCGATCCTCGAGGAAGAGCTCGGGCTGTCCCTCGACGAGGCCTTTCTTGATTTCAAAAGAACACCGATTGCGTCGGCCAGCATCGGTCAGGTGCACCGTGCTGTTCTGAACGACGAATCGATCGTCGCCGTCAAGGTGCAGCGCCCTTTGATCGATGCCGTCATTCAGCTCGACATGCAGATCTTGGTGTCCTTCCTCGAAGCGATGAAAACCTCGCTTCCACCCGCAGACTACGACACCATCGTTAAAGAAGTTCGCACGACCATCAGCGAGGAAGTCGACTACGACGCGGAGCGAGCACACGGCTCCGCAGTCGGCGACTACCTCGCCACGTTGCAGGGAGTCCGCGCGCCGAAGCCCGTTGGCTCACATCAGAGCAAGCGTGTGCTCGTGACCGAGTTCATCGACGGCGAAAAGATCACATCGGTCCTCGACCAACTGGCCGAAGCACGGGATGCAGGAGACGAGAGCGCACACGTCGAGCTCTCGCGACTTCTGAACAAGCTGATCGAAGCGTACGCTCGCCAAATGCTGGAGCTCGGGCGCTTTCAAGCCGATCCGCATCCAGGCAACCTCCTGGTCGAGCCGGACAACACCTTGGTGATCCTCGATTTCGGATGCACGAAAATCATCGAAGCCGACGCCCGGCGTGCCTACGCGCACCTGCTCCAAGCGTTCTTCGTGCAAGACACGAAGGGCGTGGGCCGCATCCTTGGAGAGCTTGGTTTCCGGACACAAAGCGGACGACCCGACACCTTGTTGTGGTTCGCGGAGCTGATGCTCGACAAGCTGCGCACGGAGGGGAACGTCCTCGAGCAGGGCGTTTCGAGCGCGGAGATGGTCGACGAATGGATTCGGCTTCTCAAGGCCGTCGAGCAGGACCCGGTCGTGCACATTCCGGATCACTTCGTGATGATCGGCCGCGTATTCGCGACGCTCGGCGGGCTCGTCATGCACTACCGGCCGACCCTCAACCTCCAACGCACTTTGCTGCCGTCACTCATGGCGGCCCTGGCGTCGGACTGAACCTGGGTCAGTAGTGTGCTAGGATTTCAGGCGATGGAGCAGCAAGAGCTTACGATTCATGGCAGACGCCTGAAGTATCGAATCGGTGGCAAGGGGCCGCTGGTGCTGCTGATTCACGGCATGGCTGGCAGCGCAACGACGTGGAAGCAGGTCATGCCGGCGTTGAGCGAGCGCTTCACCGTGCTCGCGCCGGACCTGTTGGGGCACGGCGAGTCGGACAAGACCAAAGGCGACTACTCCCTTGGCGCGATGGCCTCCACGTTGCGCGATCTGATCGTGGCCCTGGGATACAAACGCGCCACGGTCGTGGGGCAATCGTATGGCGGAGGGATCGCGCTGCAGCTTGCGTATCAGTACCCGGAGCGCTGTGAGCGGCTGGTCCTCGTCAATGCGGGGGGGCTCGGCACCGAAGTCAATCCGCTCCTTCGGATGCTGACATTGCCCGGGTCCGAAGCCATCCTGCTCGTGGCCTGCGCATCGCCCGTTCGGCGCATCGTCGAGATCATCGGTGGTTTCCTGCTCCGCAAGAAGCTCGAGAACGCGACCGTGATTCCGGAGCTCTGGCGAAGCTACACCTCGCTCGGGACCGTCGAGGGGCGTCGCGCGTTCCTGCGCACGCTGCGCGCAGTCATCGACCGGGGTGGTCAGTCGGTGAGCGCACACGACAAGCTCCACCTGGCTGCCGGGATGCCCACGCTCATCGTTTGGGGGGCGGAAGATCCAGTCATTCC
>CBDURI010000468.1:0-2093 GCA_965369435.1 uncultured bacterium | reverse complement strand
TTCCAAGCGGCGGCGAGCGCCTCGGGGTCGCTAAAGCCGTCGTTCGTCGCAGCATCGATGCCGGCGGCGGCGAGAAGATTCCGCGTCCAGGTAGAGCGCGCCATGTGCGATGGGACGGAGCCGAGATTGCCGAAGAACGCCACCGGCCGCGTCGAATGCCGATCGCTGCGTGTGCGAAGCGCCTCCCACAACTCTGCGGCTCTCCACTGGAGGATCGGCTCTACGTGAAAATCGGGCTGGCCATGCTGCAACACCGTGGCGACGCTATACATGTCGGCCCCGCCCGTCGTGAGCGCGAGGCAAGCCTCGGTGAGCGCGCCCGGCTCGCGTCCCGCATCGTTTGCGGTGCCTAGCAGAGCACGCAGACCTTCGCCGTACGCGCCGACGTCCAGGGAGTCGATCGAGGCCTTGAGCAGTGTCTGAATCTCCTCCTTCGAGACAGCCTCCCGCTCGACAGGGGTCTCGTGCAGATTCGGAAACTCGCTGACGCCGACGATGGGCGTTCTGCGTCGGGCGAGACTCTGCTCCTTCGCATCTGCGACTTCGCCAACCGCATCGACGAGCTTACCTGTGCCGAGGGCGGAGATGATTCCGCCGGCCGCCTCGACCGAACGAACCTGGTCCCATGCGGCACGCGCCAGATCGTCGGTGAGGCGCTCGACGAACCAGCTGCCACCGGCTGGGTCCGCAACCTCGCCAAGGCGCGACTCGTCGCGCAGGACGACCTGCGTATTGCGCGCGACGCGTTGAGCGAGCTCATCGACGGGGCCGATCGCGGAGTCGAACGCCGCCGTCGCGATGCTGTGGGCGCCTCCGAGGACCGCAGCCGTGCACTCCGCCGTGACCCGCAACATGTTCACCCAGGGATCGCGCTCGGTCTTGGTGAAAGGCGACGTCCGGCAATGCATCTGCATCGCGGCGGCGCTCGGTTCGCCGCCGGCGGTCACTACGACCTTGGCCCAGAGCCATCGGGCTGCTCGAAGCTTGGCCACCTGCACGAAGAAGTCCCCGGAAACCGCGTAGCTGAACCCGATCTGACGCGCGGCCGCGTCCACGCTCAGACCGCCGTCGGTCAACTGGCGAAGATACTCGAGGCCAGTGGCGATCGTGTACGCGAGCTCCTGCACCGTGCTGGCGCCACCGCCGTCGTACGGCGAGCTCGACACGTTGGCCGCCCGCAGACCAGGCGCGTTGCTGGAACACCATGAGCCCAGATCCCGAAGCTGCCCGAGCCGGGGACGGAGCCCTCCTTGAATGGCCCCCTGTCCAGCGAGCAGACCTAGTGGGTCGAACCCCAGCCCGCCCGTCAGCGTCGTGTACGCAACCCCGCGGCGCTGCGCCAGCGCCAGCAAACCCGACGCGACCGCAAGCGCATCCGAACCCCCATCCACCCAAATGGACGTGGTCTTCAAATCGATGGCCTCAAGCAGGTCGTCGAGCTCGTCGATCGTCAGTACGCGGCATCCGGTCCTCGGACCGAGCCGCACCCACAGCGCTTCGACCCCTCGTTCGACGTCTTGGCGAATTAGCTCCTTGCAGACGCTTGGGCGTGGGTCGTCGTACTCTTGCCGAATCAACCAGCCACCGAGAGGCGAGGCCCCACGAACGTAGGGATAGACGCCCGGCGCGCCAGGAGCACTCAACCCTGCGACGTCCTCGGCGGTATAGAGCGGCTCGAGCGGGAGCCCGCCCGGAGCGGTCGAACGCAGCCCATCGAACGAAGCGCCTTTGAGGTCGGCGTCGACCTTCGCGATCCACTCGGACTTCGTCACGGGCGGGAACGTGTTCATTCGCTCGTCGGTGTCGGACACAGGGAGAACTAGATAGACTAGAGAGATTGCAGCCGCAACGCGCCTCTAGGGCACTTTGCCGTCGGTATCCCGGGCGCCCTCCCAGAACTCCTCGACGGACCCCACGCGGTCGTGAAGGTCGACGTAGGCATCGCTGACGTTGACCAGCACGTAGCCGACGCCCTTCTCCCGACCGAGGCGCGTATGAACGCGCGCCAGGTCGACCACACTCATCCCAGACGAAACGACCACCATCACCCGGTGCGCCAGGCGTGCCGCGCGCCGCAGCAGGGGACCACTCAA
>CBDURI010000467.1:0-2112 GCA_965369435.1 uncultured bacterium | reverse complement strand
CTTCACAGGTCGGTGGCTCCGGTTCTTCGCAGTTCTCCTCGATGCACTTCTCTAGCGCTTCGCGGGCGATCGCAGCACATCGCTCCTCGTCGCCACCGTCACCACCGGCTCCGCCTTCACCTCCGTCGCCGGTCTTAGGCGTGGGACCGCCAAGGCAGGCCTCGTAGACATCGTGGGCGTGACTCTCACAGCGATCCTCGCAGGTCGGGGGCTCGGGATCCGTGCAGGCCTCTTCCTGGCATCGCGCGAGAACCTCGCGTGCTTCTCGGTTGCAGCCATCAACGGTGCCACCCTCGTCGAGACACTGCATCTGATGCTGCCTGGCCTTCGCCTCGCAAGCTTCCTCACAGGTTGGCGGCGGGCACTGCGTGACGCACTCGAAGAAGCTGTGGATCGCGCGGCCAAAGCACGCCTCGCGGTCACCGCCGTCGTCTACACACGTATCGAACACCTCGAGCGCCGCCCGTACACAGTCGTCACGGCACTCTCCGGCGGGCACGCCTTCCCGATCGGCAGCCGCGTCGAGAACGTTTGCGAGCTCCGTCCTTTCACTGCTGGTGTCGGTACCGCAGCTCTGAAGAATCAAAACGGAAGCTGCAAAAATCGTGAGTATGGATGCTGCGTATTTCATGACTGCGTACCTAGCCTTCAAGAGATGATGCCCGAACGGAGGGCGAGCTTACACCAACACGCCCGCCGCCGCTTCATCGGTCTGACTACGGGAGACGCCGACCGCCTACACTGTAAGCTATCTCACAATTCGTTACCGGCGCACCTTCTGCGCCGGCGACGAATGACCGCACCCAGGACGAAAAGCGCAAGCAGTGCCAGGTTCGATTCGGATGCGGGCGACGCGCTCGTGACGCTACAGCCTCCGCCGTCACCGTTCGAGGGATTGCCGCTACCCCCCGTCCCGGGAGTCCCGCCAGATCCAGCCGTGCCGCTCATGCCTCCCGCGCCCGCGTCAGGATCGGGTACCCCGCCATCCGGCACCCCGTTGCCACCTTCGAGGCCGAAGGTGCTGAGATCGACGGCCGTGCGCATCACTGCGAGCCACTCCACGCCATCCGAGGTCGTCTGCACTTCGAACCAATCGGCGTACTCCCAACTCGGGTCGACGTAGACGTACGGGTCGACGTGCACCCAGGCCTCGCCACCATAGCGCGGCACCAGGCACGGCTCGTTGGGCAGCGTGGGGACTGGCGCACAGTTCGGGTGATCGTTCACGAAGATGGTGGCAGAGACATCGAGCAGCAGCTCTTCGGCAGCCCCCACCGGGACCTGCATCGCGAAGGTCCCGCCGGAAGGTGCCGGGTCCATCTCCCGCGTGACGCATTTGTTAGCCGTGCAGTTCAAGGTGCGGGAGACGACCGATTGACTGGTTGGGTACGCAAGACGGACCAGCGCAGACGGGCTGAACGGCGTTTGACCCTCTGCAAGTCCAGGGATGTCATCGCTCCCCAGATGCACGTTGTAATCAACCAGCAGAGGGATCAGCGAAACGTCGCCGGGAAGCATCATGCCGCTCATGTTGACGAGTCGGTAAGGCCTCCGCACCGAAGCGCCCGCTAGCGTGAAGTGGTAGCACTCGTTCGGATCGGGATGGATGCATTGGCAGTGCGGGTCTACGTCGCGCGTGCACGGGACTCGCGCGTAGCCCACCGTCGGGAGCGGTGGCCGTAGGTATTCGGCTTCCCCGGCAATATCAAACAGGCTCCGCACGTAGGCGAAGACCATCGGCTCGTTGCCGCCACTTCCCCACGCGCCGGCTTCAAAGTGAATCGTCACCTCTGGGTTTGTCGCCACGTCGTCTGTGCCCGTCGCCTCCTTGAACAGGTCGAAGGTCCCATAGCTCGACGCAATGTACGACCCCCCCGCGTTGGGAAACACGATGGTTGTACCGAGCGACTCCGGCGTGGAGCTCGCGCTCTGCGCCCACGCGGACGCGGTCAGGAGCGAGACAAGCAACGTGATGCTTGCGAAGCGAACCCCGTGACGGTTGCGAAGCGATGGCATGAATGCCTCCCGTGCTGAAATGCGTAACGCCAGACTACCGCTTCACGGTCGCTTCGACTACCTCGATGGAATCACCCGTGCTCCCTAAGCGAAACG
>CBDURI010000466.1:0-2114 GCA_965369435.1 uncultured bacterium | reverse complement strand
GCGGGGCTTTTTCCAAAAGATATTCCACATCGCCTGCGGCCAGAAGAGGTCAGCGAGGGCCACCTGTACGCTCATTTCGGTCACAGTGACCAGAATGAAAAGGGGGTTGTGCCGATGGACGATGTCCACGGGGCTGCCGCAGCACTGCTTCATCGGGTAGCCGACGGCGGCGGAATTCCTCTCGGGGTAGTGCGCGGATTTGCGGAGGGTTCTGCTCCGCCGGGCCAGAATCCACCCTCTTTAGACCGTTTGTGCTGGCCACGCCTTGCTCCTGGGACGAGACTGTCGGGGTGCCCCGCGTCCCCGTTACGAAGACCTCCGCGCGCTTCGTGCCCGATCCGACGCGGGTGATCACGAAGCCGTTCACGCCGGGAAGCGAACGCTCGCTGGACGGGCGCTCGCGCGTCGAGCGCATTCTGTCGCGGATCCTGGGATTGTCCGAGTCAGATGTCACGACGACGTTGAGCACGACGGAAGCCCGGTTCGCCGCGCGCCACGTAGACTTGCGGTCGGTATTCGAGGCGAACTTCGCGGCCGTCGCGGCGGGACATGTCGCCCGAGCGGGCGAGCTCTCGACTGAGCGCCGGCTGCTCATCGGCGCCTATTTCACGCACGAGTACTCGATCGAGTCCGCCGCGCTCACGAATCCTTCGATCGTGCCGGCGCCCGACCAAGAGGGCCTCGCTCCGGGCGAGCAGCGCTTCGTCTTGAGTCTTCGGGCCATCGGCGAGGGGCACCTCTCGTCGATCGAGTTTCGCTCGGGCGTCATCGACGCGGGCGGCCAGATCGAAATGGAAGCGCCGAGTCGGCATGCGAGCACCGCGCGCCACCGAGCTCCGGTCTACGAGAAGCACATCTTCCACACCAAACTTCATGAGCTCGACGCATACAACGAGATCACCGCCACCGTCCTCGACGCGCTGCCGGATCGGTTCACGCTCGAGCAGCTCGAGACCGTGATCCGCGAGGTCGACGAGCAACACCGTGGCAGACCCGACGCCGCACACATCACCCGCACGATCCACTGGCTCGCTTCCTCGAACTACGAGAGCTCGTTCGCCCCAGACTCGAAGCTCTCCGAGCGTGTCCTCTTTCCGGCGGGGCCGACCGAGAGTAGCGGGATGGAAGATGCTCGCTTCGTCCGCTTCACCCGTGACGACGGAACAGTGACGTACTTCGCCTTGTATACGGCGTTCGACGGTTATCAAATCCTCCCGCAGCTGATAGAGACAGCCGATTTCCTGACTTTCCGAATCGCGACGCTGAACGGCGCGTCCGCCAAGAACAAGGGCATCGCGCTCTTTCCCCGCATGATCAACGGGCGCTATGCCGCGCTCTCCAGACTGGACAACGAGAACAACTTCCTGATGTGGTCGCACAACGTCCGCTTCTGGCACGAGAGTGAGGTGATCCAGACGCCCGAGCGCTCCTGGGAAATCACGCAGCTTGGCAATTGTGGATCCCCGCTCGAAACCGAAGCGGGGTGGCTCGTGATCACGCACGGCGTTGGGGCGCTGCGCCAATACGCTCTTGGAGCCATCTTGCTCGACAAGGAGGACCCTGCGCGCGTCATCGGTCACCTGGCCGAGCCACTGCTCGAGCCTGCGGACGACGAACGCGACGGCTACGTGCCCAACGTCGTCTATTCGTGCGGCAGCATGATTTCACGCGGGCTCCTCGTGCTGCCCTATGGTTTCGGCGACGTCGGTACCCGCATCGCGACCGTGCGCCTCGACGATCTTCTGGCGGAGCTCATCCGGGTTCGTTGACGTTCGCGCGCGGCCTGTCCAACGCGCCCATCGCCTCGCAGTAGCGCCGGTACAAGCGCGGCAGCTCGGACCCAGGGGCGCGGTAGAACTCGGCGGCGTCGACGTCGATCCAGGTCGAGTCCGCGATGGGACCGTCGGCGGCGGGCGCGGCAGATCGCTTCGCGAACGCCTCGACCACAGCGACCACCGGCTTTGGGGAGGCGTCGGCGCGCCATAGCCCGAAGGATCGCTCGTGGACCGCGAGGTCGAGCGGAGGAAGCCCCCAGATGGCCTCCGCGTAGTCGGAATAACACCAGAGCATCGCCCCTACGCTGCCGCAGTCGAGCAGCGCGCCGAGGGCGCGGT
>CBDURI010000465.1:0-2126 GCA_965369435.1 uncultured bacterium | reverse complement strand
GAGGGGTCGGGTAGGAGGTTGAGCACAGCCGGCCCCATGCTCGGGCTTCCAAGGAGCTTGATGATCGGACGAAGCGGTGCAGGCAGATGCGAAGCCAGCGCGCCGATGAAATCTTTCACCGGTGCCGAGGCGTGTCGCGGCAGCCCTTCTTTGCCGAGTCTCGCGATCGACTCGCTCAGCTGAATGACCGCAGAGTCCTCGCGCGGCATCGATCCGTGCCCCGGCTCACCGGTCGCCCGCGCGCGCATCCAACAAAGCCCCTTCTCCGCTACTTCAACGGTGAAGAACGTTCGGCCGGCCACTTGGATGTTGAAGCCGCCACCCTCACCGATCGCAAACTCAGCACGGATTAGCTCGGGATGATTGTCCGAAAGCCACAAAGACCCCAGCCGGCAACCGGCCTCCTCATCCGCCACCGCGGCGAAGATCAAGTCTCGCTTGGGCTTGACGCCTTCGCGTGCGAGTCGCGTGATGATCGCGACCGACATTGCCACCATGTTCTTCATGTCGATCGCACCGCGACCCCAAAGGCACCCATCGTGTACCTCGCCACAAAACGGCGGATGATCCCAAGCCGAGGGCTCCGCCTCCACCACATCGAGATGCGCCGCCAGCACGAGAGGGGGCTTTTCGCCGGTCCCCCGAAGACGCGCGATGACGTTGGTCCGCCGCGGGGCGCCCTCCAGCATGACCGGTTCCAGTCCCGAACTGCTCAGCTCCTCCGCGACGAGCTCAGCCGCTTCGCGTTCGTTTCCAGGCGGGTTGGTAGTGTCGATTCGAAGAAGCTGCTGACAGAGTCGAAAGGAATGTTCGATCAGCGCGGAGTCGTCGTCGCTGTGCGGAGGCTTGCTGGTCATACGCGCGCAGACTATAGACGCGCGCCGGGCTGGCTTCTAGAGCGAACTACAAGGTGAACGTCATGAGCTGTACGAGAGAGTCCGCGGAGCGTGCGCCTCTGAAGTCCGTCTTTCTCCCACTCGTCGTCTTGCTGCTGGCGTCTGCGTGCGGATCTGATGAGGCGTCGAACCCCGGGGGGGACCAGCCGTTCGCGTTCGGAACGGCCGACGAAGCATCGCTCATGACCACCGTGCGCAGCTTGACTACTCGGGGGATGAATGGTCGCCGGACCGGCACGGACGGCGCGCAGCAGGCGGCCACGCTCATCGTCGCGGCGCTCGGGAACTGCCCGGGTGTCGAGCCCGTGACAGGACAGAGCTTCCGTATCGAAGCGAGCAGCGATAGCCTTCCGGCCGCCTGGTCCACCCCGGTCGTCAACATCGCCGCACGTTGGCCGGGCTCCGGCGAGCTCGCCAACGAGGTGGTTCTCGTGTCCGCCCATTACGATCACCTCGGCCCGACCGCGGACGGCACCAGCTACTATCCGGGCGCTGTCGACAATGCCGGCGGGGTTGCGGCGCTCCTTTCCCTTGCTTGTTCGGTGCCCGCCGGGAGCGGCGGCGACGCGCCCCGGAGGAGCATCGTGTTCACCTTCTTCGATGCGGAAGAGGCGGGCCTGATCGGCAGCAAGGCATGGGTAAGCGACCCGCCATTTCCGCTCGATGCGATCAGCACTCAGCTCAACCTAGACGGGTATGGCGCTCCCTTGTTTGAGCACATGGGCGACGGCCTCGTCTTCGGCCCCGACCTGTCTGCAGACCTCGCCGGTGAGGTTGCCGCGGTGAACGAGGCCCACGGCGCCTATCGCATGATGCCAGTCGGCCACGAGGTTCTCGAGGGCCGAAGCGATCAGGCTCCCTTTCAGCAAGTCGGGATCGTGGCCGTACACCTTGCCACCGGGATCCCGGCCGGCGTGTACCATACGCCCGCTGATACGGCCGACGGTCTCGACCCCGCTGTGCTCTCTGCCGCCACCGACTGGACCGGAATGCTCGCCCTCCGCATGGCCCTCCGCGTCACGCGGCCCGCTCTCATCGATCCGCCGCGCGCTCCCTACGCGACCGTCGAAACCTACGATGCGATCATCGGCGATCTCGAAAACTATCCAGAGGATCTCCTCGGCCCGTCGCCCACGCCCGAAGAGCAGCAAGCCCTCGCTTCCGCCCTCTTCGCCGCGCGCGCCATCCTCGAGTCCTGGCTGGACAAGGTGCCCGAAACCGACGAGGAAT
>CBDURI010000464.1:0-2126 GCA_965369435.1 uncultured bacterium | reverse complement strand
GGGCCGGAGGCCTTGTTCTCGACCCTAGGACGAGTCGCGGCGCGAGCCATCGAGACGCAGGTACTGGTCGACAAGATCGGCGACTGGGTCGACGAGCTCGCCGACAACATGGGCAAGGGTGAGCTGCGCATCCACGACAACAGCAAGTGGGACCCGGAGAGCTGGCCGGCCGACTGCATGGGAGCCGGTTTCCACGAGGCGCCACGCGGCGCCCTCGGGCACTGGGTTCACGTCAAGGATGGGAAAATCGCGCGCTACCAATGTGTGGTGCCGAGCACCTGGAACGCCGGTCCGCGGGATGCCGGTGACACGCCCGGCCCCTACGAGGCGGCACTCGTCGGGACCCCGGTAGCCGACCCCGAACAGCCGATCGAGATCCTGAGAACCGTCCATTCCTTCGACCCGTGCATGGCCTGCGCCGTGCACGTCGTCGAACCTGGAGGGCGCGAGGTAACTCGCGTGAAGGTGCGATGACTCCCCCCGGCACGGCCGTGAAAGGCGGGGCCCGGCCGCGAGTGAGTTACCGCGCGAGCGATGTGGAAGGCATCGAGCGGGTCTACGTATGGGACGCGGTCGTCCGCCTAAGTCACTGGATCATCATGCTCGCGATCTTCATGCTCGCGATCACGGGGATCTACATCGGCAAGCCGTACCTCATCCCCTCGGGGCCAGCGAACGAGCAGTTCGTCATGGCAACGATGAAGACCGTGCACTTCTACGCGGCCATCATCTTCACGCTCACGGTGGCCACGCGCATCGCCTGGATGTTCGTAGGTTCGTACTACGCGCGCTGGCACCAGTTCGTGCCCGTAGGGCAGCGCCGGCGCCGTGACGTCTTCGGCATGCTGAAATTCTATCTTTTCATCAGCAAGAAGCCACCGCTCAACGTCGGTCACAACCCCTTGGCGGGCTCGACCTATCTGCTGGTATTTGGCCTGTATCTCACCATGATCTTCACCGGGTTCGCGCTGTACTCGGTGAGTGCGGTTGGTTACATGCAGATGTGGGAGTTTCTAGTTCCGATCTTCGGCGGCGTGCAGATGACGCGTTGGATCCATCACGTGGCGATGTGGTTCCTTCTCGGCTTCTTTGCCCACCATATTTGGAGCGCGATCCTCGTTTCTCGGGTCGAGGGCTTGGGGTTGATCGACTCGATGTTCAGTGGGTACAAGTTCCTTCCAAAGAGCTGGCGTAACCGAGATGACGACTGACCGCACGCCGGTCCTCGTCCTCGGATTAGGCAACGTCGTCTGCACGGACGACGGTGCCGGCATCGCGGCGGTTCACAAGCTGATCCGCGAGTACGACCTCCCCGAGGGCGTGGTCGCGCTCGACGGCGGCACGCTCGGACTCTCCCTTCTTCCACTCGTCGACAGTGCGGATCAGCTGATCTTGGTCGATGCGATCAAGGGCGAAGGGCCGCCGGGTACGCAGGTGCGGATCGAAGGCGACGAGGTGGCCGGGGCAGTGTACGAGCGGCTTTCTCCGCACCAAATTGGGGTCGCCGACCTGCTTGCCGGGGCAAGTCTGCTCGACCGGTACCCCAAGCGCGTCGTGGTCATCGGCGTCGTGCCCGAGTCGATCGAATTGGGCCTGGAGCGAACACCCGCGGTCCAAGCAAGCATCCCCGAGCTGGTCGAACGCGTCGTGCAGGAGCTCACCGAGATGGGATACCCGCCGGCTCGATCGGAGTCCCACGATGAAAGCAATCGGAGCGCTGATCATGTCGCTCGCACTCTGGGCCTGTAACGCCCAGAGCGATGCAATGGCGGTCGACTACAGCAAGGTCGAGGTCCCGGTCGATCGGATCGCCTCCGACGAGGCTCGCGATCGCGGCCGCGCTCTGTTCAGAGCGAAGTGCGCGCTTTGCCATGGGGTCCGGGCGAATGGACACGGGGTTCGACGCCAGGGTTTGTCAGGACAGCCAGCAAATTTTCAGAGCCGGGCGTGGCGCGCAAACACGGGGCCGCGGCGCGTTTACAGGGTGCTGAGCGAGGGGAAGCGAGGCACGTCGATGCCCGCGTGGCCAACGTTGAGCGACGAAGAGAAGTGGGAGGTTGTCGCGTACGTGCTCAGTGTCTCTGAAGACGGACCGTGATGGCAGGACGCCGAATCGAAGTCCGCGG
>CBDURI010000463.1:0-2138 GCA_965369435.1 uncultured bacterium | reverse complement strand
CGGACCATTTCACCAGGCGTGGGTGATAGACGGGATCCGGCCGCCGGTTGTCGGTTAGCAACATCATGAACGCGGAACATCGATTGGCGACTCTACGCCCGCACAACCGCATGGTGATGTAGTCCATGGGCTCGAGAAAAGTGGCAGTCTTGGCGTAGACCTCGGGCCGAGCGAGCTTGAGCCAGCGCATGTGGGCGAGCGAATCAGCGCCCGAATCGAGCGGTGGTATGGCGTGAATCTGCAGCCAGCGCAGTTTCTGAAAAATGCTCGGGTTCATGCCCCGCCCACCCGGTAACTTCTCGAGCCGCGCCGGGGCACCGCGCTTGTCCATCCACAACACCGCGTTGGCGGTGGGGCGGCCATGGGCGTCGACCGGGACAATCGAGGAGTACTGGCTGTCGCAGGCAACACCTTTGATCGCGTGCTTGTCCTTTACTAACGCGAGAGCCTGTGCCGAGGCTTCGAGGACAGCTTGCCACATCTGCTCCGCATCTTGCTCGGCTCCACCGTTGGGCAGAAGCTTCGTTTCGACGGACGCACGGCCGGTCCCTACGAGCTCCCCGTCGCGTCGGACGACGGCGGCTTTGACATTTGAGGTGCCGAGATCGATGGCGAGGATCATCGAATGGTCTCCAGCTCCATCAGCTTCCGATTTTGTAGTAGGCCATGACGCCTCTTTCGAAGAGACGGTTGGGCAGCAGACGATGCAGCCAAACCGCCAGCCGTTGTGCCAGCATCCCGATTACATAGCGCGGACGAGGCGAGCGGGTTTCGATGACGGTCGCGAGCTTGCGCGCCAGTTGTATGGGGGCCGCTCCATGCTGCTCGTCGTGCTCCATGACGGCTATGGCACGCTCGCAAGGAGCCTGGTAGGCCGGATTGGTCGAGGACTGGATCGCACGGATTCGGTTGTCAGTGAAGCCGGTCTTGAAGTCGCCGGGCTCGAGCATGGTTACACGGACACCGAAGGGCATGAGCTCCATACGTAGTGCCTCGGTAAGCGCCTCGGTGGCAAACTTGGACGCCGAGTAGAACCCCTGGAATGGAATCGCGATGAGGCCGCCGATCGAGCTTATGTTCACAATGAGTCCGGAACGCTGCTCGCGAAGCGTAGGCAACACCGCCCGACATACTCGGTGCACGCCGAAGAAGTTCGTCTCGAACAGCGCCTTGGCCTCTTCTAGCGACGTGTCTTCCACCGCTCCTGCCATGCCAAGGCCGGCGTTGTTGACGACCACGTCGAGTCTGCCTTCGGCACTCAAAACGAAGTCTATTGCGGCGCGAACCGAGTCATCATCGCACACATCCATGGGAATCAGGAGTGGGTAGCCCTGCTCCGGCGAGCCTTCCGGGAAGGCGGCGCGCCGGCTGGTACCATAGACGCGGTAGCCGAGCTGCGCGAGATGATCGGCGCAGGCCTTACCAAAGCCGGACGACGCTCCGGTGATTAGAACAACAGGTCGTGACGTCATCGCTTCGGTTTCCTCTTCGCGGAAGCTTTGCGATAGCGGGTCGTGCGCGCATCGACCGACTCGTCGCATTTGCTGCAACGTAGCTCGACTTCGACGGACCCGCCGCAATCATGATGCTCGAGGCGGAGCAGCGGCTTGTCGAGCAGCCAACGATCGCCCCAATGGAGCAGAGCCACGATCACCGTGAACAAATCCAGGCCCTTGTCGGTGAGCCGGTATTCGTAGCGCTCCGGGCGCGTCTGGTACCTCTGCCGCGTCAGAATATCGCGATCGACTAGCTCAGTCAGCTGGGTGGAGAGCTGGGTGCGGGAGATCCCGAGATTGCGCTGGAAGTCGACGAATCGACGCACGCCAAAGAAGGCCTCCCGCAACACGAGGAGCGACCACCGGTCACCGAGGTCGCCCATGACGGCAGTCAGCGAATCGATGCGTTCACCTCCGAGCAGGTCGTCCGCGGAGTGCTGGATATGGGTCTCTTTCGGCCCCCGATGTCGGCTCATATTGTGTAGGTAGCATTTCTGGACTGTGTCTGCTAGGGTCGGTCCATATTCTGGACCCACAGCAAGGAATCGAGCATGGAAAACACAGAAACCTATGAGCACATCGAGTACGCCGAGGATGGCGCCGTTGCGCAGATCCTTCTCAACCGGCCGCAAAGACGCAACG
>CBDURI010000462.1:0-2139 GCA_965369435.1 uncultured bacterium | reverse complement strand
CAACTCAAAGCTCGCGCTCGCGCACATGAGCACCGAGATCCAACGCCGCAACGCCCAAAGCGCTCATCTTCAGGCCTATTACCTGCATCCAGGCTCGGTCTTCACCAAGGTGGCCGATAAAGGGCTCGAAGGCGTCCGCTGGGCCAACAAGGTCCGCACCGCCCTCGCCCCCGTCGAAGCCTTCTTCCTCAAGAGCCCCGAGGAAGGGGCCCAAACCAGCATCCACTGTGCCACCCACCCCGGCCTCGAGGGCGGTCGCTACTTCGCAGACTGCGCCCCGCTCGATCCTGGAGCAGACGCCCAAGACCCAGACGTCGCAGCCCGCCTGTGGCAAGAAACCCAGACGTGGATCGCCGGGGACGCCGGCCAAGGCTGACATACGAATGAGACGCGTCGACTTCTTAGCGCACGGCAACCGCGTTTGGAGTTACTATCCGCCGAGATCCGGATCCACCGAACACCTTCCGCCAAGAGTCGAGACCCTAGGAGAGCCGTGACATCCATGTACCAACTGCGGCGGGCCATTTTCGGCGTGATCGTTTTGCTTGCGTTGGCATCGTCGAGCGCCCTTGCCTGACGAGGCTAGTGCTGAGCCGCAACCCGAAGCCGGCGTCGCGGGCGAAGAAGTAGACGCAGATCAGTCGAGCGAGGCTCTGCAGGATCAGGTCAACGCGGCCAACAACCCGCTGGCCGATTTGATCGCGGTCTCCCTTCACAACTACTACTTTCCGAAGCTGAATGGCATCCCGGACGAGACCGCGAATACCTTCTGGCTCCGATTGGTGACGCCGTTTTGGCGAATCGTTCCTCGCGTCTCGCTTCCAATCCAAGTCGCGCCGGCGCCGAACCCGACGCCATCGGCGGCGAAAGTCACGGGGATTGGTGACCTGAACGTGTTCGCGACATTCATCGTCACACCCGACGACTCTCCGGCGATGTTTGGCTTGGGACCCATCTACACCGCACCGACGGCCACCAACGACGCGCTAGGACACGGGAAACACGAGATCGGTGTCGCCGCGCTGACGATATGGACGAAGGGAATCGTCATGGTCGGCGCGCTGGTCAACTACCAAATCGGGGTCGGAGGCGACAGCAGTAAGCCTCAGACACAGTTCATCGTTGCGCAGCCGATCGTCATGCTTCAGCTCGGAGGAGGGTACTATCTGCGCTCGGCGCCGATTTGGTTCTTCGACATCGAGCAGCCCACGTACAACGTCCCATTCGGATTGGGCGCCGGAAAGGTGATCCCGACCGAGAACATCGTCTTCAATCTGTTCATCGAGCCCCAGTTTGCCATGGCGCTCCGCGGGATTGGTCAGCCGGCCGTTCAGATCTTCCTAGGCATGAACATGCAGTTCAAGACCGGACGCAAGAAAAAGAAGACGGATCAAGCCGCGCATCTCGTCAACCAGCTCAAGGCCGAACAATCCTTGCGCTCTCAGATGCAGTAACGGATGGGACAGGCCCCGAACGAACCCACAGCAAAGGTTGATCAGATGCACACGCACACACGCATTCTCACGGCCGCGGCAGTTCTCGTCACGGCGTCCACGCTTTGCTCCCAGGTCTCTGCCGAGGCGGCGTGGGTGCGCGTCACGAGCGACGACAAGAAGGCGTCAGTTCTGTTCCCCACCCGCCCGGACAAGGTCGAGACGCTCAGCAGAAAGTCCCCTGCAGGAACGATCAACACCCGCAGGGCCCAGTACGACGGAGCGGGCGTCCAACTCTCCATTGCCGAAACGAAGCTTCCACGCGCGGCCCTCACTTTTGCCGGACCGGACAAGATACTCCGCCAAGCAGTCGCAGGTATCCTCGCGAGGGATCTCGGACAAACCGTATCTGAGACGAAGACCAAGATCGGCGGGGAGCCAGCCGTCATCTTGGAGTATCGCGTCCCCGACTATGACGACAAAGACCACCCGGGATACCGGGGCATCGCCATCGCCCTCCTTGTCGACCGAACTCTCTACGTCGTGAACGGCATCCTGACCGATGAAGACCCCAAAGCGAAAGCCAAGCAACAGAAGCTATTGGGATCGATCCAAGTCCACAAGTAGTCCTACTCTCTACCGGGATTGATATCCCAACGAAATCGTCGGCCGCGCGGCTCATGATCCTACACAACTCGTGCCACGA
>CBDURI010000461.1:0-2139 GCA_965369435.1 uncultured bacterium | reverse complement strand
TCATCATCGTCGGCTCGGCATCCGGGGGGAGATTGGTTCGGCCGTACTTGCCGCCCAGCATGATGGGGGTGCGAATCACCCCAGGGCACAGCGCCGACACGCGCACCCCGTGTTGCTTTGCCTCGACGCGCAATACTTTACTGAGCCCGACGACCGCGTGCTTGCTCGCGACGTAACTGCCTGCTTCCCCCGTCGGCAAGAGCCCAGCCATGGATGCCGTGTTGATGATGTGGCCCGAGCCTTGCGCGCGCATCACTGGATATACGGCTTGCACGCCGTACGCGACGCCTCGCACGTTGACATCGAAGACGTCGTCCCAATCGTCCAGAGTGTAGCGAGCTATCTCTCCGGCCACGCCGATCCCTGCGTTGTTGAAGAGGTAATCGATGCGGCCGGTGCGAGCGACCGTTTGGTCGACCACGCGCTGGAACTGTTCCGGATCGCGAACATCGAGCTCGTGCGCACTGGCTTTACCGCCAGCTTGTCGAATCGCATGGGCGACTTCCTCGGCTAGCGCGGCTTGCCTGTCGGCGAGGACCACCTCGACGCCCTGCTCGGCGAGCTCTTCGGCAAGCGCGCGCCCGATGCCTGACGCACCGCCGGTAATGAATGCGACCTCGTGTGCCATCTTCTTCTCCATGCCCGCGACCAGCTCAGTCTACATCGGGGTAGCTCATGCGGACGAGACCCCGGTGTTCGCGATCGAAATTCGCGATGTAGAGGTGCTCGCTGCCCGGAATGCCGACGGCGGCGTCGCCGAGCTTGGGGCCTTCGTAGATGGCGTAGTAGAGCGGTGTGGCGCCGTCGGGGCTTAGGGCGAGGATTCCGGTTTGTTTCGGCACCGGCAGGAGCTCGAGTGGTAAGCGCAATAGAAGTGGTTTGATCCAGGGGTTACTGTGCGCCCAGGTCAGGAAGTTGGAACGCTTTCTGTACAAACCTATCCAGATTCGACCCTGGGCGTCCCGATCCATGCCGTCGGGCATGCCAGGGAGCGCTGTCCAAACCGCCTCCGCTGTTCCGGCGCGCGAACCTCCGAAAAAGAAGCGGGTAATCGCGAAGCCCGGGGTCTGTGTGACCAGCACCGATTGTTCGCGCGTGTCGACGGGATGTGGGTCGATGAGAATGCCGTCGATGAAGTGGAATCCTTCGGCGATGAGCCTCGTTTCGCCGTTCTCGAGGTCGTGCCTCCATAGGCGCCCGTTCTCGCCTAGCGTGATCGCCTCGCCTACCGCTCCCCCGCCCATCGAGGCGCCCTCATAGGCGAAGGGTTCGGTGAAGTAGATTCGCTTGCCGTCCAAGCTGACGTCCAAGTCGTTGCAGAAGGCGAGCGGCCGCGAGTTGGCGCCGTCGATCGCCGACTGCATGACAGTGGGCGCTTCTTCGTCCGTATCTGCGAAGACTTTGCGGTGCAGGTCGGGGATGGCGGGCGTCATCGGGACGTCGGTGACGACTGGTGTCACTTCGCGCGTGGAAATCGTCAGCCGGTAGAGGCCCACGCGTTCGTCGTCCGGGTGATCCTCGCCATGCAGTCGCGATACGCAGAAGTAGATCACGTCGTGGTCGTCGGGTGCGGCGCGCAGTCCGGATGGCATGAGGGGCACGTCGGCGAAGCGCTCGCCGCCGCCATCAAACGGTACGCGCCAAATCCATCCGTCCATACCCGATACAAAGGCGACCCCATCTTCCTCGTACAGCAGCAAGTCGTCGTGGCCCGGAACATCGGAGTCGACATGCTCGAGCGCCAGCCCCAGTGCGCCGGGTGGCGCCTCCACAGCGAGGATCGATTCGGCGATGCCGCCTAGATCGACAGCCGGTCCAACCTCGAGGTAGCCGGGAGGCGCGCTGGTCAACCACCACGCGGCAAACAGAGCGATGACTACCAGTGCCGTGATACGCCCGACGCGTCGCCCGCCCATGACGCATTGGACGTCACGAGTCGGCGAAACGCAAGACTACTTTGGACGGGCTTTGCATGAAGCTTCCCTTCGCTTGCAAGCCGGAATTGAGCCGTTGAATCGGTTGCGAGTGCGGAGGTAGCTCGCCAGCTCGCCGAGAGCAGGCACCGGCGCTCTCCCCTTGCGGGTTCGTCCGACGGACCTATGTTCAACTTGATGGTTGAATATAGAAAACGCGGCGGTC
>CBDURI010000460.1:0-2139 GCA_965369435.1 uncultured bacterium | reverse complement strand
CGCCTGGGAAGGTCGGGGAGGGGGCCCACTTGGAAGCGGATCTTTTCGATGGGGGTGTTGGGGGCGTGCTCGCGGAGGCGGGTGAGGAGGTCGTTTGTCAGGTAGTGCAGCTCGTTCGCCCAGACCGAGGAGGTGACGTGGACGATGAGGATGCCGCGCGAGAGTCGGACCGGCCGTGCGTGCTCCAAGATGCGTGGGGGGACCGAGCGGCCCCACCAAGCGAACACCTTGGCGGCCTCGAGTTGGTCCGGTGCCGGGTAGACGTTCTTGAGAACCTTGGCGACCGATTCTAGCTGCCCCTTTTTGCGCCTAGCCATCGTCGAAGCTCGCCTTGTAGAGGGCCAGGAGATCGTCTTCGGTGCATCGACGAGGATTTAGTTCGTGGCAGGGGTCGGCAAACGCGAGCTCCGCCAGCCGCGGCAAGTCGCCCTCCTGAACGCCCTGGGAGCGGAGACCGGAGGGCAGGCCGATCGACCCACGCAGTGCGCGCACCGCGCCGGCGCATTCGAAGGACAGCGTGCTCTCGTCGTCGCCACGGACGCCGAGCTGATGAGCCACCTCGGCGATGCGGTCGGGGACCGCGACGCGATTGAAGTCGAGCACAGCAGGCAGACAAATCGCGTTGGCGAGCCCGTGGTGCATCCCGAACTCGGCGGAAAGCGGATGTGCCAACGAATGACAGGCACCCAGGCCCTTTTGAAATGCTACCGCACCCATCGTAGCCGCCTTGAGCATGTCTTCACGCGCCCTCAAGTCGTTGCCGTCGTCGGTGGCCGCTCTGAGCGAGCGATGACAGAGGCGAACCCCGCCAAGTGCGATGGCGTCGGCCATGGGGTGATCGCCGAGGGACGCGTAGGCCTCTATGCAGTGCGTGAGGGCGTCCATGCCCGTCGCAGCCGTCATGCCGGGAGGCATGGTCTGCGTCATCACCGGGTCGAGGATCGCGACCTCTGGCAGTAGAAGCGGCGAGAAGATCACCGTCTTGCGGTTTGTGGCTTGAATCGTCACTACGCCACTGCGGCCGACTTCGCTGCCTGTGCCTGCGGTGGTCGGGATCGCGACCATGTTCGGGAGCAGCCCTTTGATTTTGTCGCTGCCGCCGATCGTGTCGTCGTACTGAGCGAGCGGCCCAGGATGCGTGACCGCCAGGCGAACCAGCTTGGCCACGTCGAGCACGCTTCCACCACCAACTCCCAACACGAGGTCGGCTTTGAAGTCGTCGAACACGCGAGCCGCTCCGAGCACTTCCGACTCGAGTGGGTTGGATGAGATGTCGAGCGCAGACTCGTACGGCAGCCCGGCGGCGTCGAGGGCCTCGCCGATCGCATCGAGCAACCCCGCCTGCTCGACACCACGATCCGAGACCAGCAGCACGCGCGTCGCTCCGAGTTGATGGGCCTCGCTTGCGCACCGCACCGCAGCTCCCTGCCCGAACAGCACACGCGTCGGGAAGCTCCAGGCGACCAAGTCGTGCGCACCCGTCATTCTTTTCCTACGCGCCTCTCCATCAGGGCCTGAATCGCATTGTCTGGGCTGATGCGACCCTCGCTCAAGGCAACGAACGTGGCTGAAATCGGGGTCTCCAGTCCGAGTCGCCGCGCGTGCTCCAGCAAGTGGCGGGCAACGTCGATGCCTTCGACGTAGGCGCCGACCTTGCCCCTCGCGTTGCTGAGCTTGGCCCCCTGCGCCAGAGCGCGTCCGAGTTGGAACTCGGGGCGTTGATCTCCCGCCACGGCCGCGATGAGATCACCGAGGCCCGCAAGGCCCATGAAGGTCGACTCCTTCGCCCCGAGCGTCTGTCCGACGCGGGCTACTTCGACCATGCCTCGCGTGGCGAGCACCGCAAGAGTGCTGGGCTCCGCACCGATCTCCTGCGCGTACGCCAGCACGACCATCAGGAATCCCACGGTGGCGCTCGCGAGCTCGACGCCAACCACGTCGGGTGTGTCGTAGATGCGGAGCTCCCCTCCGCCTAGCGCATCGCGGGCCATCTCGGTCAGCTCCGGGAAGCCAGTTCCGAGGATCGCGCCACTCGGCCGCCCTTCGGCCAAGGCGTCGGCCGCGAGTGGTCCAGCGAGCGCTCCGATTCGGCGACACACGGTCTTCTCGCGAATGACCTGGGTGACGGTCTTGAGCTCC
>CBDURI010000459.1:0-2140 GCA_965369435.1 uncultured bacterium | reverse complement strand
TCTGGTGGCACGGGCGGCAGCGGAGGGGTCAACGTGCTCGCGTCCGGCACCGTCGGTCCCTACGACTTCGTCGTGATCGAGCCCGACGCCAGCTACGAAGATGTCGGCGACGTCGTGGTCGAGTGGCTGACCTCCGAGGGCTACGACGTGGTGCCTCCAGGCGGAGATCCGGACGACATCTCGGATCTGCTCGGCAGTTACTTGCAAGGCGGCATGAATCTGATCGCGTTCCGGCTCACCAAGGGGAATGACAATGGAACGATTCGACCGATTCGAATCACCTACGAATCCGAGCAACCGATGATCCCGATCCGCCCAACCGCGGTGGCCGCGAACGACGATATGGGAGTCATGGTCTGGGTACTCGGCGAGAGCCGCGCCGTCCCCGTCAACTACAAGTCGCTCGAGCTCAACCAGGCGCTGATCAACTGGCTCAACGGCGGCCGCAACTACAACCAGGTCGTGGTGGCAGCGGCCAACGAGGCGGGTGGCCAAGGATTCGTGACCGAGCGCGCCGGCCCGAGCTCGGACTACGACAACGTCGTCATATTCGATTTTGAGCGCGACGATTGGGAGGCGCTCCGGATGAGCGCCGCGGCGTTGAGCCCGTCGGAGCTTCTGGCCGAAAGCAGCCGGCGCTTTGGTGCCTGGGACGGCTACCCCGAACTGATCGAGCGCTTTCCGCGCACAGGCTTCGACACGCAAGCGTTCGTCGATGCATTGGGAGAGGAAGTCGTCGAGCCCATGATCGCCACGCAAGAGCTCCTGTCATCGCGCCCCTACGTCACGCGGCTCTATACGACGCTGTCTGCCCCAGAGATGGACCTCGACCCGTTGTTCGACTTCAACCCCGACCTCCCGCCGGTGTCGAACATTCATACGGCTCGCCGCGTCATCGAGTGCCATCGAAGCATCTACCAGTGGGAGGCCCCTTCCCGCTTCCACCTCGAAGATGGTCGCGTCGTTCGTGTGGACGCGGGCGCCCAGTGGCCGTTCCTCGTGGGTGGCCAAGACGCACCCCCCGCGAACGCCCTCGTTCTCGCGTTGACGACGAGCGGGCCCGGCACGGTGGTGCAGGACAACTCGGAAGCGATCGACGAAGCGCTTCAGCGCCACAACGCCACCGTCGCTTCACCTGGATGCGGCTGCGGGGTCGTGGCGCCCGGCTCGCATGCGGCCACGTGGGCCAGCCTCGCGCTGTTCGTCCTCCTGATGAGGCGCCGGCGCCCAAGTGGCCTTCGGGGCACCGAGGGCTAGGTGCCCAGACCTGGAATCGAACCAGGGACACGAAGATTTTCAGTCCTCTGCTCTACCAACTGAGCTATCTGGGCCCGGAAAACAGGCGCGGAGCCTAGCCGCCGAGAGGGGGCTGTCAAGCGTGATAGAAAACTTGCGTTCCGATACGCCTTCACGATTACAATGGTAGGTGGATGGTGTAATTCGGGATGGCAAGCCCAGTGGATGATCGCGGGGTCGACGCGTTCCTCGTTCTGTTGAGCGAAGGAGCGAAAGGCCCTGGGCCGAAGTCAGAAGCCCTCGAGGCGCTTGCGCTGCGACCGGTGTGGTTGGCCACTTGGGAACCACGCGCGGAGGGCTTCCGCACTCTGATCAACGCGGACGGTGAAGAAGCTCTCGCGGTCTTCAGCTGTGAGGACAAACTCAAGAGCGCTGCGGCACGATTCGACTGGCTCGAACCCGACGGAACGATCGCCACGCATCGAGCGATCGGAGGCGACATTCTTCGGCACGCGTGGACACGCGAGTACGCACACGTCGTGATCGACATCGGCTCCGACGTTTCGCTCGAGTACGAGCGCGATGAGCTGAAAGCGATCATGCGCGAGATGGATAGCACCGGCCCATTTCGCACATCGCGACCGCCACCACCGCCTCCACCCAAGAAGCCAGCGCCGAAGACCCCGTTTCCCGTGCCGGTCGACCGGATCTCGACCATGTACAGCATGGCGCCGAGCCATTCGGAAAAGCTCGACCGCCTGAGCGATCTCCCGACGAAGCCGCACGAGATCCCGTACGAGAGTGAACCGCCGACGAAGCCGCGGGCGGCGCTGAAGGAAAGCGAGCCACCGCCGAGGCAACGCAAAAGCTCTCGGCCCGCGCACAAACCTACGAGCGAGCCGCC
>CBDURI010000458.1:0-2141 GCA_965369435.1 uncultured bacterium | reverse complement strand
CGTGAACCCGCGAGACCTTGGTAAGGGCTTGCGCGTCGATGGTGCTTTGCAGGCGAACGCCTCGGAGGCAGCGTCGGAGGACCTCCGCGCGCGAGCAGCTCGTCTGTTGAGCGAAGGTGTCGAGCCGGGCGAAATCGTCCTCATCGATGCGGAACGAGATCATGCGGGACTTCGGCTTCCGTGCTCCGCCGCGTTTCACTTCGTCCCTTCCTTTGCGTGCTCGCGTGCAGCACCTACCCCGACGGCCAAGACAATGCTGGCGAGCTCCAGCGCACGCCGCAGCGCGAACTCAGGCGGCTCGTCGAGCACCGCGCGGGCGCCCGCAACCAACTCCGAGTGCAGCACGAGCTCCGCAAACTCGCGCAGCACCTCGATCGGAATCTCGCCGCCATCGGCTACCCGATGAAGCAGTGCGGCGGCAGCCCGATGGACGTCGGACATCGGCCCAGCGCCCTTTTCATTCTGGACACCGTGTCCGAAATGGGTCGTTTCGGGACGTTTGGTGGCCTCTTCTGACCCTATGTGATCCGCGAAATCGTTAGATAAAGCGGGTTTCTCATTCGCACTAGCTGCGTTCTTAATCCATTGGCTCCTGGTTCGAGTCCAGGATGGCCCACCACGCTGCAAGCGTTGATCGCGTTCGCAGTCTTTCGACGCGCCCTGAGGAAGTGACGGCACGCGGTGCGTCGACAGAGCGCCAAGGTGGCGCCCGGATCCACGATGCGGGGTCGGGTCATGCTGCCCTGACACAAGCGAACGCCATGCCGACTCCGGGCCCCATGATTCTGGCAGCTTGGCGCCATTGCCGTGGCGTCAGTCGCCGGCGGCGGCCGTCACTTCACGGAACCATGGTGCAATCCGCCGATGCCTGCCGCGTTTTGGCCAACGTCGGTAGGATCTCTCCCGGCCACGTGCTTCGGCGCCCGACGCCCGTTTCCTGTCGCGAGGGGTGGCGCGCCAGCCTTGGTGCCTGTACATCGAGGAACGAACGAACGAACACCGCAACCGCACGATTCGCGCCCGGAGGACCCCTTGTTGAGCAGAAACTTCACATCCGCATCGAAACTTGCTCCGTTTGCCGTTCTCTTTGTGTTTGGGCTCTCCGAGCCAGCAGCCGCTGGGGCCCAGGCCGCAACCGACGGGGTCGATCTGTCGCCAGAGGCGGCAGCCGCGAGCGCCGAGATCGGACTGAGCGGAGTCGGGTCGCTCACGCTTGACGAAGAACTGGCGCGCCAGCTCGAAGACGCGAAGACACGAAGCCGTCGGGCACGAATCGGCCTTTTTGCTGGGACCGGCGCGTTCGTTTTGGGCATTGTCTTGGCCGCCGCGTGGGCAGGCAAGAACTGTTCGAGCACCGGCAACGACGTCACATGCAACGAGGACGCGCAGCCGGGGCTCATTGGAACGGGGGGGTTCTTCGTCGGCTCAGGCGCGATCACGATGATCACCACGGGGATCATGCTCGGGGTCCGCAACAAGAAGATACGCGACGTTCAGGACTCGATTGAGCGACACCGCGCTGCCAGCGCGCATTGGGACTTGGAGTCCGGCGTGCTGCGATTCTGAGATTTCGTGACTCGAACCATATGAATGAAGAAAACCATCACCGTTGTCTGCCTTTCCGCCTTCCTGTTTGCACCGCAGTAGCATCGAGCTGGCCAACCTCGGATGGGCGCAGTGGGTGCGTGGCTACAGTTTTCGTCGCGCGTTGAGATCGAGGACCGCTGCTGCGAGCTCGGGCACCTGAAGTAGTTTGCCCGCGGCGTTGTGGGCGACACTCGCTGCCTCGATGTCTCCAGCTTGGGCGAAGGCGCTCGCGTGGTCGTAGAGCGACGCGATCAACGTGCTCCGCGAAAAGGCACGAAGCGGTTTTGAAAAGGCATCGGGTGTCTGAGCGGTTGCGATCGGGCACTGTGCCCCGCCCGTAATCTCACCGTTTCTGACGGATGGCGACGCCTTGTTCGGATTCTTAATCCATTGGCTCCTGGTTCGAGTCCAGGATGGCCCACCAGAAACGGCACCTCGCTTCCGATCCGCCGCTTCTGTCTCTCGCTTGAAGCCGGTTGGGGCCCGCGCATTGCGCAGAACTAGCTTGTTATGTCGCGTGACTCAGAGCGCAGACAGGGCGTTCGTTTTTCCTA
>CBDURI010000457.1:0-2147 GCA_965369435.1 uncultured bacterium | reverse complement strand
GTTGGAGCCGTTGATCGACCCGATTTGCCGCGCCCACGGCGTCGAATTGGTCGACGTACGCTGTTTGAGGGAGCCGGCGGGGATGGTCATTCGGGTGGTCATCGACAGGGTGGTTCCAGGCGTGGAGGTCGGTAGTGGGGTGTCACTGGAGGATTGCACTGGGGTCAGCCGGGACGTATCCACCTCATTGGACGTCCACGATGATTTGCTTCCTTCCGGAGGGTACCGTCTCGAGGTGAGCTCTCCTGGCCTCGCTCGGCCTCTGGTCAAGCTCAGCGACTTCGAACGATTTTCGGGTCGCGAGGTCGAAGTGCGAACACGAACACCAATCGAACGGCAGCGCCGCTTCAGCGGGAAGCTGCTTCGGGTCGTCGAACAGAGCATCGAGCTCGACCAAGACGGCCAGGTCCTTTTGATTCCACACGTGGACATCGCGGAAGCGAACCTCGTGTATCGATTCTCGAACTAGGTGGGTAGATGGCCATGCAGCAAAGCGCGCTCTCCCTTCAGAACGTCATTGAACAGGTCAGCCAGGAGAAGGGCATCGACGCCAAGATTCTGGTGGAGGCGACCGAGCAGGCGATTCTGACGGCAGCCAAGAAGACGTTCGGGCCCGATCGGGAGCTCGAAGCGAAATTCAACAACGAAACTGGGGCAGTCGATCTCTTTCAGTACATGACCGTCGTGGAGGCGGTGGAAAACAGCGAGCAGGAGATCACGGTCGAAGAGGCGCAGACCTACGGGCTCGAAGCCGAGATCGGCGAGGAGCTCGGCTTTCAGATTTTTTACCTTCCCGAGGACCGTGAGAAGGCGCACGAACAAGACAAGCAGTTCGGCGAGCTGCTCGGCATCGACCAGAGCCGGAGCCGTTTCGGACGTATCGCTGCGCAGACCGCCAAGCAGGTCATCATCCAGCGCGTCCGGGATGCCGAGCGCGACCGCGTCTACGCCGAATACAAAAGTCGCCAGGGTGAGATCATCACCGGTGTCGTGCGTCGCTTCGAGCGTGGCTCGAACATCATCGTCGACCTCGGCCGAGGCGTGGAGGCTGTGCTGCCGCCGCGCGAACAGACGCCGCGCGAAAGCTACCGCCCCGGGGACCGCATCGTGGCCCTCTTGAAGGATATCGACCGGGAGGCCCGCGGGCCGCAGATCATCCTTTCCCGTACCGACGTCGGGATTCTCGTGAAGCTCTTCGAAATGGAGGTTCCCGAGATCTATGAGGGCATCGTGCGAATCGTAGCCGCCGCCCGCGAGCCGGGCGCCCGTTCGAAGATTGCGGTGAGCAGCCGGGATTCCGATGTCGACCCGGTGGGAGCTTGTGTGGGCATGAAGGGATCACGCGTGCAGGCCGTGGTCCAGGAGCTGCGCGGCGAAAAAATCGATATCGTGCCGTGGGACCGTGACCCGGCTCGCTTTGTTTGTAACGCCATCGCCCCCGCGGAGGTCGTGCGTGTCGTCATCGACGAGGGTAACTCCAACATGGAGCTCGTGGTGCCGGACGCGAAGCTCTCCTTGGCGATTGGCCGGCGTGGCCAGAATGTGAGACTCGCTTCGCAGCTCAGCGGCTGGAGGCTCGACATCGTCAGCGAGTCCCGCTTTCAGCAGATCGAAGAAGAGGCGATGGCTGCGCTGTCACGGCTCGGCACCGACGAAGAGCTCTCCCGGTCGCTCTACCGCATGGGTTTCCGAAGCCTGGACGAGGTCGTCGAGGCGAGCGACGCCGAGCTTGCCTCGGTGCAGGGGCTTTCAGCCGACGATGTGCCGAAGCTGCGCGAGGACGCTGCTAAGGCGACGGAAGAGCTTCGCCAGGAAAGCTTGGCCGCGATGGCCGATCGGACCGAGGCGCCTTCAGAGCGCGACAAACTTCTGCTCGTACGAGGAGTCAACCCACGCATGGCCGATCAGCTCGAGCAGAACGGCTATGCGTCTGTAGACGCGATCACAGCCGAAGAGGACACCGATCGCCTCGCGATCAAGTCAGGGCTCGGTGCATCCAGGGCGCAGGCACTCAAGACTGCCGTCGCAGAGTTCGTGGGGACCGAGTGGCCGCCGGTCGACGTGAAGATGCAAAAGAGCATCGCCGCGGCGAAGGAAGAGGCAGCGCGCTTGGAGGCGGAAGCGGCTGCGGCGGCTGAGGCAGAAGC
>CBDURI010000456.1:0-2171 GCA_965369435.1 uncultured bacterium | reverse complement strand
AGCCCACGTAGATTCTGCACTTGTCTACCGGGTCCGCCGTGATCGACGGTTTGTCGGCTGCTAATGGCGACTCGGACTTGCCGACTGTGACCGGATCGCCCCAAGTGCGTCCGCCGTCGAGTGATTTGTTGACTGCGATTCGGCGGGTGCTCCCCTCGTCGGGCGAGGGATGGCTCAAGGCGACACTGTAGAGGTCCCCGTTGGCTGCGAAGGCAAGCCAGGGATCGGACGAAAGCGCGATGTCGCTACCGGAGCATCGGGAGATCCCCGGGATCACGTTCAACTCCCAGGTCGCCCCACCGTCGAAGCTGACGGCAGCGCCAAACCCGAGTGCCTCGTCTTGAATCCAAGACGCCACGAGGTGGTCGGGGTCGTTCGGGTTCACCGCGATCCAAGGCTCGACCTCTCGATTGGCCCCGCCGGCCTCCTCGTCGAAGAGCTCGCATTCAGAAAACGGGCTCTCTCCAGAGACGGCTACGGGGTCGCCCGGCGTAAACTCAGTCGCAGGACCCGAGCTCCCATCGTTGCCGCATCCGGTGAACCCAAGCAACGCGACCGCGCCCAAGAACCAAACCGTTCGAATCAAATACAAAGAACGCACACACAACCTCCCGGGTTTCGCGGAGCCGCTCGGGCTCGGCACACCTGCAAGCTGGGTCGGGTCGGAGCGCCGCTCTATACGTAATTGTTCCCTTCTTCCGCGCGCAGAAACTGCGCCACGTCGGGGACACGCAGCGGGTCCAGAACTCGCCTAATTTCCAATGGTTGCGAGGCACACCGCGACAACCCGAACCGCCAGCTAAATGCGGGGACAGGAGGCGCATCCAAAACGTCCGTGACCGGGCGAAGAACCAGGCCTGGTCGCGTTGTCGCGGTGTGCCTCGCAAGTAGGCGAAAGCAGGGAAGTTGTAGGGGTGCTGCGTGTCCCCTTTTGCCTTACAACTCGGCTCAGTGACTCTGCCGTTCTACAAGTATGAGGGTCTCGGTAATGATTTCCTGATCGTGGAGAAGGAGGCGTTGGGGGGGGTGCAGCTTACGGGCGAGCAGGCGATGGCGCTTTGTGATCGGCATCGCGGCGTGGGTGGCGACGGCGTGATCACCCTCGACGTGGACGCTCCATCGATGCACGTGATCAACTCCGATGGCTCCGTGCCCGAGATGTGCGGGAACGGGATTCGGTGTGCGGCCTTGCACCTGGCGCGGCGCGCTGGGCATTCTGCGCTCGAAGTGACGATCGAAACCCTTGCAGGACCTCACCCGTGTGTCGTCGTGAACCGTCCAGGCGGCGAATCGGTCGCCGTGCGGATGGCGCCACCCTCGCTGTCGCCCGCTGACCTGCCCTTGAGCTCGGATGTACCCTGGCTCGATCATGCTCTCACTGTCGCCGGCCGCACCATCGAGCTTACCGGCGTATCGATGGGCAATCCGCATGCCGTGATCTTCGAAGAAGTCGGTGACGCGCGGTTCGAGATCGGCCCCGCAATCCAGAGCGACCCCCATTTTCCCGAAGGGATCAACGTGGGCTTCGTTTCCGAGCAAAGTGGAAGCTCGATGCGCCTGGACGTCCTCGAGCGCGGCGCCGGCTGGACTCAAGCGTGTGGCACCGGGGCTTGTGCGGCCGCCGTCGCCGCCGTCGAGACGGGACGCGCACAGCGCGAGGAGCAGCTCAGTATTCGCCTGCCCGGCGGAATACTGACGATCACCGTCGGCGCGCCCGGGGATACCGTGCTGATGCAGGGCCCCGCACGCTTTGTCTTTCAAGGCCAAGCCGCGCTCTAGCTCCGCTATTGCAATATCGGCCGCTTCCGTTACTTTCGCGCGATGCGCCGTAGCTCATATCCGATCTTCGCTGTGCTCTGCGTTGCCCTCGCCGCCGTTGGCTGCGGCAAAGACGATGAGCCATTCGTCGACGAGTTTGGACGATGCGCCGACTTCGACGAGCTCCGTCAACCGTACTGGGGCGACACGCACATCCACACGGTGCTTTCGTTCGACGCCAACATGCAGGGCACCCGAACGACGCAGGAAGACGCCTACGCGTTTGCGCGAGGCGAGACGATCCCGCTACAGCCCTACACCGAAGACGGCACTCCCACTCGGAGCGCCACGATCGACCGGCCCTTGGACTTCGTCATGCTGAGCGACCATGCAGAGTTCCTTGGAACTCTCGC
>CBDURI010000455.1:0-2175 GCA_965369435.1 uncultured bacterium | reverse complement strand
AGCAGGCTGGGGCGCGGGGGTCGAGCCCCGCCTCGACGAGAAGCTGCACGAAATCGTCTTGCTCGAAGTCGCACGGCACAAACGTTGCCGCATCGATAGGATATCCATCAAACCTCGAAAGTCTCTTACGTTTATCGACTTGGCTTGCTGGCTGATCGACCTCGAAGAAGCGGACACCGTCGCGCGCGAGCCGGGCTGCCCGTGTATCGAGCCCAGCGCCGAGGAGCACGACCTGGCGAGCTCCCCGGTCGAGCGCCCGTATGACGCAGTCGTCGAGGTATCGCGTCCGGAGCCCCATCCACAACACCATCGACGGTGAGTGCTCGTCCCATCGTCGTGAGAGCGCCTCCCCCTCGGGGCCCGCGAGCCGCAGAGCCCAAGGATCATTGCAAATCGCTTCCGGACCCTCGGAGGCGCGGCCGCGGTGAGCGGCGACCATGATTGCCGTCCGGCTGGCCGCGCGCGACTCGGTCACGCCTAGTGCCCGCGCTCCCTGTCGACGCCGGGGTGCGTGTCGTCGCCCGGCTCGTGGCGGGGGTTGGCGGTGAGGTACGTGCCGTCCCGTCCGGGGATCGAAAGGAGGGTTTCCTTGTCGTAGATGAAGTGATCACGACTCGTCGAGGGCGGCATGTGCATGCCCGTGTCCATGCGGATGGCATCGCACGGGCAGGCCTCGACGCAGTAGCCGCAGAAGATGCAGCGAAGCTCATCGATCACGAACACCGATGGGTAGCGCTCGTAACCGTAGCGCGGATCATCCGGCTCGTACTCGGCGGGCTCGATGTGGATGCACTGCGCGGGACACGCGGTGCTGCAGCACAGGCACGCCACGCAGCGTGGGGACCCGTCGGTCCGCTGGGTGAGACGGTGAATGCCACGGAACCGCTCAGGGTACTCGACCTTCTCCTCCGGATACTTCACCGTGTCGATCTCCTTCTTGGCCTGTGGCCCGAAGGTGTTCTTGAAGAAGCGACCCATCGCAAAGCCGAGACCTTTGGCTATCTCGGGGATATACGCCTGCTCGGCAAGGGTTCGTCCGGGCTTCTTGATGACTTTGACTTGGACTGCCATGCGCGACCTCAGAAGAGTTTTTCGAAGAAGGCGACCCAACCATCGAGCCACCCCGACAGGATGAGCGCGCCGACGGCCAAGATATTGAGCAACGAGAGGGGCAGCATGCCCTTCCAGCACAGCGACATGAGCTGGTCGTAACGGAATCGCGGAAGGGACCAGCGAATCATCAGTTGGAACCAAATCAGCGCAACGATTTTGAACAGAAAGACACCGAACTGGATCGCTACGACCAGCCAGTGCACCACCGGCACCGAGTAACTCGCGGAGACGAAGGGAAGAGAAAACTCGAACCCGTCACGGTAGAGGAATGGCACGTCCCAGCCGCCGAGGAAGATCACCGAAAAAATCGCTGCGAGCGAGACGACCTCGACGAACTCACCCATGAAGAACATCCCGAACTTCATGCCGGAATACTCGGTGAGGTAGCCGCCGACGAGCTCGCTCTCACCCTCCGGAAGGTCGAAGGGAACACGCTTGGTTTCGGCGATGGCTGCCACGACGAAAGTAACGGCCGCTAGAGTGAGCGGCGGGACGAAAATCCCCCACATGTGGTCGTGCTGCCACATGGCCATGTCCTCGAGCCGAAGCGAGGCATAGACCATGAACGCCGGCACGAGCGTCAGACCGAGAACGACCTCGTAGCTGACCATTTGGCTGGCGGCGCGGACGCCGCCGAGCAGCGAGAACTTGTTGTCCGAGGCGTAGCCTGAGATCGCCGCGCCGATGATGCCGGTGCTTGCGATGGCGAAGATGAAGAGAATGCCAACATTGAGACTCGCGACCTGCAGCGGCACGACGAGACCTCCGATTTCGCCCGTCCTCGGAAGGACCTGATCGAGGTAGTCCCAGTGCAGCGAGCTCGCGAAGGGAATGACTGCGAAGGCCCCAATGGCGGGAATGAGCGCGATGATCGGGCCCGCAGCGAAGAGAAGCTTGTCGCCCTTTGGAGGCACAAAGTCTTCCTTGAAGACGAACTTCAGGGCGTCTGCCACGGGGTGAAGGAGGCCGATGAGCATGATCTTGCCGCCGTTGCGGATAATCATGCTGTGCATCCCGTATCCGGCACGGAGCAGCACCGAGGCGGCGCCAAACGCGATGAGG
>CBDURI010000454.1:0-2176 GCA_965369435.1 uncultured bacterium | reverse complement strand
GTTTCTTTTCGTCGGACGCGCGATTTTTCGCTGGAACCTGCCGCAACTCGCTGAGCGTGGTCGGTACTCCCTACACCTGTGTGAGAGTCAGCAATACCGGTTGAAACACCGCGAGACCGAATTGCGCCGGATTGCGATCAGTCGCAGTCAATCACGCTGAGAAATTTGTTGTTGCAGGAAGTCACAGTGAGTCGCGGCGTGCTTCAGCGGCTTACAAGCGCTTGCAATGAAGACCCCTGCTTGTCCGGGGCAAGATGTGGGATTGTATGACATCGAAGATGTCCTCAATCCCCGCTTGCCGCGCTCAACGCCTTCGGCTTATTCGCAGCGGACCAACGACACGATGAGAGGCACAGAGACGGTGGGGTGGCGGGCGACGGCGGCTTGCCACCATTTCGCCACTTCCATACGCGCCACTCGTCACAAACACGCCCGAATCGTCTAGCCTGACAATGGCACAAGTCTTGATGGCGTTCCGCACTCGTGGAGCTTCACGCTGCCGCTGCGAGCGCCGAGATCTCTCGATCCTACGTACGCCGCACCCCAGCGCAGGGAGTGCTGCACCGCGTAGTGCGCGAGCACCTCCAGACCTTCCTTTGGGAGCTCGACCGACACCACGAAGAGCGTGGCGCCCCCTTGTTCGTGAAGCGCGAGTTTCAGCGATTTGTTCGCTGCGGAGTGCTCGCGCATGGGTTCGCCCGGTTTCGTTGCGGAGCCTGTGGCACCGATCGTCTAGTCGCGTTCTCCTGCAAAGGTCGAGGCTTCTGCCCGAGCTGCGGAGGCCGCCGGATGACCGAGCGTGCTGCACATCTCATCGACCACGTGCTCCCGCGCGTACCGGTTCGACAATGGGTGCTGAGCCTCCCCTTCGAGCTTCGCTATCGGCTTGCCTGGGACCACAAGCTGTGTCGCGCCGTGCTCGCGGTCTACACGCGTGCGTTGTTCGGCTTCTACAGGAAGCGGGCCAGGGCCTTGGGGTACCGCGATGGACGCACTGGTACGGTGACCGTCATCCAGCGCTTTGGTGGCGCGCTCAACTTGAACGTTCACTTCCATACGCTTGTCGTCGACGGGGTCTTCGTTCGAGAGCCGGACGGCTCGCTTCGGTTCGCCGCTGCCAAAGCGCCCACCGACGCGGAGATCGAGGCACTCCTCGGTGTCGTTCGAAAGCGAGTCCTACGCTTGTTGGTGCGCCGGGGCTTGTCGTGCGAGGAGCCCAGCGAGAGCCTCGACGAGCCGGAGGCGCCGCCGTTGCACGCGCTCTATGCCGCGTCCGTTCGCCAACGGGTTGCAATGGGACGACGGGCGGGCGCAACGGTTCTTCGCGTGGGAGACGCGTCAACGAACTCGGCGGCTCAGCCCAATCGCCGCCGACAAGCGCGCCTCGGTGGATTTGACCTTCATGCCAACACGTCTGTCCGTGCCAAGAACCGGCCCAAGCTCGAGCGCCTATGCCGGTATCTGCTCCGACCGCCTGTTGCTGAAGATCGGCTGTCGTTCTCGCCGGATGGAACAGTCCGCGTCCGCCTCAAGACGCCGTGGCGCGACGGGACGAGTCACATCGCCCTCGAGCCGCAAGAGCTTCTCGAAAAGCTCGCCGCGCTGATTCCGCGCCCCTACGTGAACCTCATCGTCTATCACGGCGTGCTCGCGTCGAACGCCAAGTGGCGGCGAGAGGTCGTGGACTTCGGCCGTTCAAAGCCCGCGAGCAACCCCCCCTCAAGCACCGCCGGCAAGGTTGCCGGCGCACGCAACCGCACCTGGGCCGAGCTCATGCGGCGAGGTCTCGCCATTGATGTCCTCGAGTGCCCGGACTGCGGTGGCCGCATGCGTTTCGTGGCAGCCATCATGCTCTCGAGCGCGATTCGCCGTATCCTGCGCCATCTCGGTCTGCCTTCAGACCCGGTCAAGCTCGCGCCTGCGCGAGCACCTCCACAGCTGGACGACGCCTGGGCTTGCTAACCGCGCTCGACTACAAGGTCGAGCCATTGGACCGGTGCGTCCCTTCAGACTTGGTTGCGTCGTCTCCAGCCCTTCAGGGCGCGAATGAGTGCCCGGACCGCGTTTGTTTGCCGGTCTCTTAGCCCATTGGGCGCATTTTGAGAACCGAGTTGCGCGGTGCTAGATGTTATGTCGAGTTCCGAACCGCACGGAGAGGGCCTTTGTTTTGCCTATC
>CBDURI010000453.1:0-2198 GCA_965369435.1 uncultured bacterium | reverse complement strand
TGCCGCCCGGTGGGCGCTGGCCGACGGTGACGGCCCGGAGCCACGAGACATTGTCGTCATCCCTTCGCTGTCGTTCGAAGGCATCGACACGGTCTCGATCGACGGCGTGATTCACTACGAAGAGCGCATGCTCTTTGCGCTGAATCTGTTGCGCCACCCGCGCGCACGCCTGGTCTTCATCACCTCGGCGCCCATTCATCCAGCGGCGGTGGACTACATGTTGTCGTTGATCAGCGGCATCCCGAACGAACACATGCGGGGCCGGCTGACCGTCCTGTCGCTCTACGACAGCTCACGGACGCCTCTGACGGAGAAGATTCTGCGTCGGCCTCGCGTGATCGAACGCATTCGCCATTTGATTCGTCCCGAGTGCGGGTTGATGACTTGCTTCACGGTGACCGAAGCCGAACGAAGCCTCGCGGTCGCGCTTGGCGTTCCTTTGTATGGCGTGGATCCGGACCTGTGTTGGCTTGGAACCAAGAGCGGCTCGCGTTGGGCGTTTCGCAAGGCGGGCATCCCACTGCTCCCCGGCGCCGAGGACCTAAAGACCGAAGCGGACCTCGTCGAAGCGATCGACCACGTGTGGGAGGAGAACGACGACGTCCAGCGAATCGTGGTGAAGCAGAACACCGGCTTTAGCGGCCAGGGCAACGCGATCCTGGACCTGAGCGCGCTCGACGCGGTGTCGCCGAACAGTGGCACGAGCCGCACGGTGCGAGAGCAGGCGCTGGCCGACGCGCTGCCGACGATGCGCTTCGTCGACCCCCGGCAGAGCTGGGAGACTTTCCAAGAGAAGTTCGAGCGCGAGGGTGGCATCGTCGAAGCGTTCCTCGAAGCAAAGGACAAACGCGCTCCGAGTTGTCAGCTCCGCATCTCCCCCGAAGGGAGCCTCGATGCGATTTCGACGCATGACCAACTCGTCGAGGGCGTCGACGGGCAGATCTACGCTGGTTGCAGATTCCCGTCCGACGCCGCCTACCGCATGGACATCCAACGAGACGCGCTCCGCGTGGGCAAAGTCCTTCAAGACGAGGGCGCCGTCGGAAGGCTCGCGGTCGACTTCCTGTCTACCCAAGCCGACGATGGCGCGTGGAAGCACTACGCCATCGAAACCAACTTACGGCTGGGCGGGACGACGCACCCGATGATGCTCCTGCGCATGATGACCGATGGGCGCTACGACCCCGACACCGGCCTCTACCTCACACCGAGAGGCGAACCACAGTTCTACGTCGCCACCGATTCGATGCGCTCGGACAGCTACCGCGGACTCCTCGTCGAGGACCTGCTGGACATTGCAGCAGTCGATGGTTTGCACTATCAAGCTTGGTCCGAATCAGGCGTGCTCTTCCACTTCACGGGCGCACTCAGCGAGTTCGGAAAGCTCGGCATCACGGCCGTGGGCAAGAGCCCGGACGAAGCGGACCATTGGTTCGAAAAGACTCGCCAAGTCTTGGACCGCGAAACAAAGGGTTAGCGTTGTACATCGAAGAGCTGAAACCAGGGGTGTTGCGAGTATCGGCGTCGGCCGATTGGCCGAAGCCGTATGTCGGCGTCTGTGGATCAATGCACGGCGACGAACCCTGCGGCGGGGACGCGGTTCGGCGGATTGCGAGCGCCTTCGAGAGTGGAGAGCTCGAGACGTCCGCCGGCACGGTGTTCTTGATTCAGGCGAATCCCGAGGGAACCTCGCAGGGTCGGCGCCATACGCCCGAAGGCGACGACCTCAATCGGTTGTGGAATTTCGACTTCACCGAAACGTTGCGCCAACAAGCATGGGGCTATGAGCACCACCGCGTGCTGGAGCTCAAGGAGATCCTTGGAGAGCTAGACGTCTTCCTGGATCTGCACTCCGCCGCGACCCCAACACCCCCGTTCGGCATCAGCAACGGTGAAGCCTCGATCGACGACATCGCCAAACAAATCGGCATCTCGTTCCTGGTCCAATCCTGGTACGGCCTCGCCGACAAAGTGATCATCGGCTTCCTCAAGCTCGCAGGCGTGCCCGCGCTTTCGGTCGAGTGCGGTTCACATGACGACCCAGACATCGCGGACAAGGCCCACCGCATCGCCATGAACTTCCTACGGGTAACCGGCGCCATCAACGACGGCACCGAAACCAACGGCAACGAAGTACGCACGGTCCACGTCGTCGAAACCATCACCAAGCCCAGCGAAGACTTCGGCTTCGGCGCCCC
>CBDURI010000452.1:0-2200 GCA_965369435.1 uncultured bacterium | reverse complement strand
GCCGGACCAGAAGCCACGTGGATGTCGAGTAGCTGGAACGGCCCCTCTTCGGGTGGTCGTCCATAGCGCATGCCCGCGACTCCGAGCCCATGGTCGAGCACCGGTAGACCACGTTCGAGTAGCGCGGGAAGCCACTCCTCGTCGCTCAGCTCGAGATCATAGGCCGCCTCGGTAAAATCGATGATCGCCGAGCTTATACGATCCACGCGACCACACCTTTCTCAGTCACAGCGATGCCTCCGGCTATGTTCTACGCGTCAGGCATCCGAGGATCCGCTACCGCCCTTCAACGTACCACACGTGTCTTAGAAAGTGCTTCCGGTATGTGTCGCGGCAAGTATCGTGTTCGCCAGTGTGATCATCATCGTCGTCCTCGTCGTGGCGCCAGGGCGTCTCGCCGATGAGGCTATTGATCGGTCGCCATTCGGTCCGCCGCCTGAGCTCCTTTGCGGAACACCGAGTCTAGATGCGTCACCAGCTTAGGCACGATGCGCTCGTGGGCGTCTTCTTGCAGGTAGTGCCCGGCGTCCGGAAGCCGCAATACGTCCGCATTCGGAAAAATAGGAAGCCAAAGCTCATCCAGGAACTCCGGGAGAAACGCAACGTCTTTCATCGCCCACGCGATCATGGTGGGCTTGTCTTTGAGTCGCTCGAGACCCTCTTCGACCTCACCCAGGAAATCAGCGACGCGACCGGTCGAGTCCGACGGGATCTCGCGCGGGAACGCCAGGATGGACGTGCGAGACGAATACGTGGGGTGCGGCGCGGTGTACGCCGCGCGGACGTCTTTCGTGATCCGCTCCTTGTGCATGATGCCTGCCTTGAATAGAAAACCGCGCACGAACATGTGTGCGCCCTTGACCATCACCTCGCCGACCCCGGGTGCTCGAAACAGGTGCAGCGGGAGCGGGAGCTTTACCTTTCCAGGTGGACGGTGTGCCATCGTATTGAGGATGCACAGCGCTGCAATGCGGTCAGGATGCCGTGTCGCCCAGTAGAACCCGATCGCGCCACCCCAGTCCTGAGAAACGAGCGTGGCTTCTTGTAGGTCGAGCGATTCGAGAAAAGCGTCGAGTCGCTCTGCGTGTCGCGGCACTTGGTAGAGCCCCGCATCGTCTGGTTTGTCCGAGCGTCCGAAACCCAAATGGTCGGGCACGATGCACCGGTAGTGGAGTTGACCCGTTTCGATGGACACTTTCCCGTTTTCGGGAGAAGGAGTCCCCATGCCTCAGAGACACCGTTCACCGTACCCGGCTGAGTTCAGGGCCCGGCTCGTGGAGTTAGTCCGCGCGGGCCGCAGCCCCGAGGAGCTCGCGCAGGAGTTTGAACCGTCTGCGCAAGCGATACGCAACTGGATCGCGCAGGCCGATCGAGACGACGGCCAGCGCCAAGATGGGCTGAGCACCCAGGAGCGCGAAGAGCTTAGGCGCCTTCGGCGCGAGGTGAAGCACCTCAAGATCGAGAAAGAGATTCTGAAAAAAGCCGCGGCCTGGTTCGCTCAGGAGACCGATTCGGTTCCGCCGAGGAATTCGAGTTCGTGAGAGCGCATCAGGACCGCTATCCCGTACGGACGTTGTGCAAGGTGCTGGGCGTCTCCCCGAGCGGCTTCTACGCGTACGTGAAACGACCGCCGTCTGCGCGTGCGGTGCAAGATGCAGCGTTACTCGACCGCATCGAGCACTACCATGCACGCTCTCGAGGCACGTACGGGGCGCCTCGCATTCATCGTGACCTCCGCGAGGAAGACGATGTGTGCGTCGGTCAAAAGCGCGTGGCGCGCTTGATGCGCCAAGCAGGGATTGTCGGGGTCACGCGCCGTAAGCGCGTATGCACCACACGGCGGGACCGGAACGGTCGCGTCGCACCCGACCGTGTCGATCGCGACTTCACGGCCTCGGCTCCGAACGCATTGTGGGTGGCTGACATCACCTACATCCCGACCTACGCCGGTTTTCTCTACCTGGCGGTAGTCTTGGACGCCTTCAGCCGCCGGGTCGTCGGCTGGTCGATGGCAAGCCACCTTCGAACCGAGCTCGTGCTCAACGCGCTCGAGATGGCGCTGCAGCAACGGCGTCCCTCCGAAGTCGTCCACCACTCCGACCAAGGCTGTCAGTACACCTCGTACGCCTTCGGCAAACGCTGTCGGGAGGCCGGCGTCTTGCCCTCGATGGGCTCGGTCGGCGACGCCTACGACAACGCT
>CBDURI010000451.1:0-2200 GCA_965369435.1 uncultured bacterium | reverse complement strand
CTTCGAGGAAATCGAGGTATCGGGCGGCAATCAGGCCGACGAGGAGCATGTCGTTATGGTCGATCCGCGGGACTTCGATGTACTGGTGGGCATGAAACATCCTGGCGAGCTCCTTGCCATGGTGCACGTCGATGATCGAATCCGCGGCTCCGTGCACGACGAGCAACGGGCATGACACCTGTCCCGCAAAGTCCCGCGTCATGAACCGGTGCTCGAGGACGCGGCCAATTGGAAGCCAGCGGTAGTGTTCTTTGGCGAGGTCGACGACCGAGGTGAAGGTCGATTCGAGCACCAGCGCGCCTGCACTCACCCTGGCCGCCAGTTGCGCTGCCACGCCGCCCCCGAGGCTGCGCCCGTGGAGCGCGATGCGGCCGGGATCCGCGCGCAGCTCACCGGTGACCCATTGCCACGCCGCCGTCGCATCTTTGTGTAGACCAGCTTCGCCCGGCACCCCGGTGCTTCCGGGGTAGCCTCGGTAGTGGATGCCCACGAAGTCCCATCCCTCGCTGAGCAACAAGTTCTGCAGCTCGACCTGCGCGAGTAGCGAGGAGGCGTTGCCGTGAAAGTAGAGCAGGACGCGCCGAGGGCCGGTGCGAACGGCAGCGCGATGCCACCCGTAGAGGGTCTCTCCGTCTTCGGTCGGGATACGGAGTTCGGTAGCACCCAACTGCGAGGCGACGTCGCTCAACAAGGATTCGTCGACGCCTTGCGGCCCCGGAAACACCATTTGCCGTTGAAACTGAGAGAACAAGCCCATCGCGACCCACACTATTGCGACTACGCCCACCGAGACCAAGCCGAATTGGCGCGTCACGGAGCATGAATTACCATGCGCGGCGATGACAGGAACTATGAAATCAGTCGCCGTAGCGCTCGTGTTGCTTTTGGGGGCCTGCGGCGGGTCGAAGTCTACGACCGGGACAACCGGAAAAGTGAGCGCCATCGAGGCTATGGGGGTGACTCCGCCCGAGTCTCCCTGGGGAGACATGAGTGTGGGGGACAAGGAGTTCTACATGATCGGTAAGGTGAATCCGATCATGAAGGAGCTCTTTACGGCCCATGATGCCGAAGAGTTCGCCGAGTTCGACTGCGTCGACTGCCACGGCGAGGAGATGCGCGAGATCGACTTCAAGATGCCCGCGCCGTCGATGTACATCGTTCCGCCCGAGGGGACACCCGGGCACCGGGGGATGATGTCGACCTTCCCCGAGATGGTGAAGTTCATGCAGGAGACGGTCACACCGGCAATGGGCAAGCTCCTCGGCGTCGAGGACTTCACCTGCGCCGGGTGCCACCCAAGCGCGCCGAAAACCAAGGGATAACGAGGCCAGCAGCCGTCTTTGACCGAGCTGGGAGCCCCTGCTAGCGTTCAGCCACTTTTTTCCGGAGGGAATCCGATGACCTGGGTCATTACACGTCTTTGCCGCGACTGCCTCGACATCTCTTGCGTCGATGTGTGTCCCGTCGAGTGCATCTACGAGTACAAGGGCGACGATCGCAAAGCGTTCCCGAACCAGCTGTACATTCAACCGGAAGAGTGCATCGACTGCGGCGCGTGCGAGCCGGAATGCCCCTGGGAGGCCATCTACGAGGACGCGTCCGTTCCGGAGGTTTTTGAAGCGGACACCCCGCTCAACGCCAAGATGATGGAAAACCAGGACGACTTCGAGGTTCCCGTCAACGAGGGAACGGACCAGCCGACTCCCGAGCAGGTCGCCGAGAACAAAACCAAGTGGAACCTGACCGCCTAGGTCAACCGTTTGAAAAAGACGGCTGTCCCCTCTTGCGCTGGATGAATCGGTAGGCTGCGTAGCTGTAGGCGATCACCAAGGCGGTGAGGCCAAGGTAGGCTACGCTGAGGTAGAAGTCGGCTAGCTCGTTGGCGCTCCAGCCGTGCTGCTGGACTAGGCGATTCATGTCGCCGTCGCTTTCGTTGCCGATAGCGGATCCCCAGGGCATCTGCGACACGTCCGACGAGACAGTGCGCCACAGCATGACCGCTTGCGTGAAGCAGAGCCCCGCTGGGATCAGTATGATCCACCGCCAAAAGTCCCATCGCAGGCGATCGGGGAGCGCGAAGTGGAACGCAACTAGGATGAAAGAGCCGAACACGAGCTCTCCCAGTGCGCCAGAGAGGATCAGCCACATCACGGTTTGCACGGGCGGAATCAAGAAGGTCATCACCGCCCACGCCAGGGTC
>CBDURI010000450.1:0-2203 GCA_965369435.1 uncultured bacterium | reverse complement strand
AAGCCCAACACGAGCAACGACCTCAACAACCGCTTGTTCATGACCATTTCGAACCTGGCCCAGTCGTAGGGGTAGCGGCCTGTGACTGGCAAGAAAGGTGCAGGTTCCGGCCGCCCTCCCCGGCTCCCTCCCCGCGATCCCTGCTACAAGGGTTGCAAGGATGTCACCTGCAATGATCAAGCTCGCAGCCGTCGCCGGCATTGTTTTGTTCCTCGCGCTGGTAGCGCTCGGGTACTACCTGTTCCGGCCGCTGGCCCACAAACCCAGGCCGGCGGCTTTCCACTGCTACGACATGGCGAAGGGCTCTTACGTGCCGCTCGATCTGCCTCCGCAAGCGTTTGGTGTTGGGCTCTCCTACGCATCACACATCGAAGAGACCGCATCCAAGTTCGACCCGGAGGCGCCTCCACCGATCTTTCGCAAGCAGCCGAGCGCCTTGGTGAGAACCGGGGCCGAGGTCGCCGTGCCGGGGACAGCCGAGCTCGTCGCGGCGGCGGAGTCTCTAGAGCCGGGTCTCGGAACGGTCCTTCGTCAAGAGCACGACGCGCTGCCTGCCTTGCTCGACTACGAAGTGGAGATGGGGTTCGTGCTGCTCGACGACATCGACCGCGCCTCCCTCGATGACGCCGAGTTCGCCCCCCGACTGGGTTTCTTCATCGGCAACGACGTGTCGGCACGAACGCTAGCCATCCTCGGAGAGGGTCAACCCAATCGCTTCGAATTTTGGGGCGCGTCGAAGAGTTTTGCTGGGTTCATGCCGGTCGCAGATCGCGCGTGGGTGCCGAACGAAACCAAGCGCGACGCAATCCCCTGTGTCGTCATCGAAACGACGGTCAATGGTGAGCTTCGACAACAGCAGTCGACCGCGAACTTGATCTACACGCCGGCACAGATGCTGCGGTTCATCCTCGCCAAGTATCCGGACACCGCTTTACACAAGGGGACCATCGTGCTGACGGGGACGCCGGGGGGAGTCGCGATGAACATCCCGCGCTGGCTGGCCCGCCTCAGTAGTTTGATCGGCCTGAGTCGCTTCAAGAAGCTCGCAGCCAAACTAGGCGGCGACACCTCCCGTTTCCTGAGTCCGGGCGACCGCGTCGTCACTCGCGGCGAGGGCCTCGGCGAAGTCGGCATCGTGATCACCGAGGGGGAGACCGGCCGGTAGACACGCCCCAAAGCTCACCTGGCTTCGTACACGCCCAAGGTGTGGTACTTGGCAATGAGCTGAGCTCTTGTCGGAACACCGGGCTTACGCATCGCGGAGCTCAGCAACGTCGAAACGCGCCCCTTGGATAGCCCAAGTTGATACCCGATCATCGTGTTGGTTTGGCCGCACACCACGAGGGCCACGACTTGCATCTCACGTTCCGTGAGCCCGCGCGGGTCGTTCACACCGGGCGGGTTCGGCAGACCGAGCACATAGCGCCGACCATCCGAGTCGAACCAGTCCACGGTCGACCATCGACCGCGCACCAGGGCCTTCCAGAGCTCCAACGCTCTTTCGGGATCGTTCTCTCGCATTCGGCCACGGGCGAGGTCAACCTGCACCGCGGCCTCGCGCAGGGCGCTGCGGGCGTCTCGTGATTTCCCTTGGCCTTGCGCATCGGTCACGCGAAAGGTCCTCGGGTCGATCACCACTTCGGCTCCATGGGGAAGGTCCGTCGCGGGTGCGGATCCTGTCTCGCGGAGCGCGCGCCTCAACCGATCTCCAGCCCCGAAATGCGCCGCAAGCATCTGCCAGCGCTCGCGGGACTTGTCCGAAAGGGTCGTCACCTTGGGCAGCGGAGCGATGATGTAGACGCCGCGCCCGTCGGGGTCGAACGAAGACATGCCCAATCCGTCTTTCGCGAAGTCGAAGTGGCGCATGATGAGCTTGAGGGCCTCGAAATTGTCGTCCGCTGCTTCGCTCAAGGTCTTGGGTATCGTAGGACGGCTCAAGAGCCACAAGAGGCTCGGGGGCATCTCCTGCTGCAACCGCATCACGCGCTCCACCAAGTCGTCCGGACCCGACAGCACGTGCATCTCGTCGATGACAAGCGACGCACCCTCCGGCGGACGCGTACAGGTCACCGCGAAGACGCCGAGGCCGTGATCGAACACGGGCGCCCCGGCCTCGAGCAGCTTGGGCAACCAATCGCGCGGCTCGAGGTCGTAGGCCGCCTCCGCAAAGTCGATCAGCGCTGATCCGGTCGGGTCCACTAGC
>CBDURI010000449.1:0-2205 GCA_965369435.1 uncultured bacterium | reverse complement strand
AAACCTTTCGGACCTACTGCGTCAAGCTCGGGCTCTCGAAGCTCAGAAACGGCCCGATCTCGGCGCCGCCTGAGGCCGCCCACGTTGCGGTCCCGCCACCAAGCTCCTCGCCGCCTTCCGCGAATGCCCGGCTTTCCCCAAAGATCTGGCCACGCATTCCGGGCAAGCCAAGGGAGTTCATCCCTCGCACCGAGGACGACTGATGATTCCTAGCTGGCTCACCTATGCGCAGGCCGCCCGCTACACGTTGCGAGCCCTGTGTAAGGAAATCGATACGCGTGTTTGAGTTCCCACCGGAAGCGGCGACAGATTGTAGCGCAAGTCAATCTGCGCGTACATCGCGCCCCCTCCCGAAGCACCAGGGCGAGGACGGCAACGAGTTCAACACTCGACGGCAGCACGAGCGGCTCTCCGCGCCCGAGCGGCACGCGCTTACTATGCTTGTGCGAACGGCGGTGGCAAGTCTGATCAAGGAACGATAGGATGCGCTGCGCGATGGACCAGCAACTCGCAGGACTGAGAATCGGAGCCTACGCCCGCTTCTCTTCAGACAAGCAATCGGCGACAAGCGCGTCCGCGCAGATTGCTCGCCTCGCCCAGTGGGTGCAGGCACGAGGCGGGCGACTCTCTCGCGAGCACATCTATCGTGACGAAGGCATCAGCGGAGCAACGAACCAACGGCCAGGCCTCATCGCGCTCATGGCGGCGGTGGACTCCGGGGATGTCGATGTAGTCGTCGTGGAAGACCTCTCGCGCCTCTCCCGGGATATCGAACACTCGGCGTCCATGCGGAAGCGGTTCGCTTTCTCGGATGTGCGGCTCATCGGAATCGCCGATGGGATCGACACGCTCGGCAATGGCGGCGACCTCCTTTACGGTGTGAAGTCCATCTTGAGCGAACAGTACCTCAAGGACTTGGGGGACAAGACCAGTCGCGGTCTACGAGATCGAGCTCAAGTCGGACGGGTAACGGGAGCCCTGCCCTATGGATACTCGTCGGCGCCCGCCCCGGACGGGCAGGGGAAGGTGCCGATCATCGTCGCGGCGCAAGCGGCGATCGTTGATCGCATCTTCCGAATGAGAGCGGCCGGTCGGAGCTACCGGGACATCGCCAAGACCCTGAACGAGGAAGGGGTCGCACCGCCCCGCGGGCGACAGAAGGATTCGAGAAAGCGGCGCGGCGGGTGGGCCATTTCTGGAGTGCGATCGATGCTTCAGAACTCGAAGTACGCCGGCCGCTGGACCTTCGGTGCTCGCTCTTGGAAGAAGCACCCAACTACCGGAAAGCGGGTGAATCGGCCGGGCCAGTCTCCGTTGATCGAGGTCGCGCTACCTGACCTCCGCATCGTGGACGAAGAGACCTGGTCGCGGGTGCAGGCCATCAACGAGGAAGCCCGCGAGCGCTATGCGGCGCTGGGCCCGTCCGCGTATGCCCGGGAAGGCGGCGCGAGTACCGCCCGTCGAACTTATCCCATGTCCACCCTCATTCGCTGCGGCATCTGCGGCGGCCCGATGGTCATCGAGAAGACGCAGAAGCCTCGCTACCGATGTGATGCGAGCCGCGGCAACGGAGGCATCTGCGACAACTCCCGCACCGTGATGGAAGACGCTCTTCGAGACGCGTTCACGTCCGCCATGCTCCGATACTTCGACCGGCCCGAGGTCGTGGCGCATCTGATCGAGGCCTCGAAGTCGGAACTTGCGCGCGCACAGCGCACCGTGCCGGACGAGAAAGCAGAGGCGGAGAAGTCACTCGCAGAGACCCGAGGAAGGATTGACAACCTCGTCGAGCTCGCCTCCCGCGGCGCGGCCCCGACCGCCGTCCTTGAGAAGATCCGCGAGCTCGAGGCGCTCGCGGACAAACGGGAGCGCCACCTTCAAGAGCTCGGAGCTGCGCTCGAGCCACTCGATGCACCACGACCGGAGGACGTAGTCGCGCGTATTCGCCACCTTGGCGTGCTATTCGACAAGAGTCCCAAGGACGCGCGCGAAGCGCTCAAGCATCTCCTCGACGACGGCATTCAGCTCTACCCGCTACAAAACGGGCACTATCGTGCCCGCTGGACCGTCCGCGGAGGCGCGCTTTTGTTCACTGGAACGACAAAGCCCCCGGCGAGCACCGAGGGCTTTGAAGAGCGGACAACGCTATGGGTTGCGGGGGCCAGATTTGAACTGACGACCTTCGGGTTATGAGTTCACAAAAGC
>CBDURI010000448.1:0-2226 GCA_965369435.1 uncultured bacterium | reverse complement strand
CTCATGTGTCCCCCCGAAGTCCTCAGCCAAGATCTCCACGGTCGCCGCGTGATCGTCACTGGCGCCAACTCCGGCATCGGTTTCGTCACTGCGAAACAGCTTGCGAAGCAGGGGGCGTCGGTGACGCTCGCGTGCCGAAACGAGGCGGAGGGCAGGGCGCGGGCGGACGAGATTCGCGCCGAAGTCCCGAACGCCGATCTCGAGGTGCGCAGGCTCGATCTAGGTGACCTGAGCTCCGTGCGCGCCTTCGTCGACGGGTATCTTGCCGATCACGATTCGCTTCATCTCTTGATCAACAACGCGGGCGTGATGAATACGCCTGAAGGGAGAACGGCGGATGGATTCGAGACCCAGATCGGCGTCAACCATCTCGGGCATTTTCTCCTGACGGAGCTCCTCCTCGACACCCTGAAGAAGAGCGCGCCTGCGCGCGTGGTCGCGGTTTCGAGTTGCTACCACGACAAGGCGATGGGCCGTGAAGGCGCTATCGATCTCGACGACCTGCATTTCGAGAATCGCAAGTACGAAGGCTGGGTCTCTTACGCGCAGTCCAAGTTGGCGAACCTTCTGCACGCCAAGGACCTCGCGAAGCGTCTCGAGGGAACCGGAGTCACCGCGGTGAGTGTTCATCCGGGGTGGGTCAGGACGGAGCTCATGCGTCACACGATGCCGGCGTGGATGCAATACGTGACGCGACCGATCCTGGGCATGATGGGCATGGTCGAGCCGTGGGAGGGCACCCAAACCTCCCTGTACGCCGCGCTGGCTCCCGACGTCGAAGCCCACCCGGGCGCCTACTACAGCCAGACCGGCACCTACCGCGACAAATCCAAGAACGCAGGCGGCTGGCCACTCGAATCCCCAAACCCCCACGCCAACGACGACGAGATGGCCCAACGCCTCTACGAACACAGTCGCCAACTAGTGGGCCTCGAGGCTGGTTCAGCGCGCCAAGAACCACAAGCCGCATCGAGCCCCCCGACCTCGTGCTAGTCGTGAAGATGGGTCATCGGAGGATTCATGCCTGAACGCACCAACCGCCAATGGGTATTGCGGGCTCGGCCCGAGGGGATGGTCGATTCGTCTTTGTTTGAGCTCCGCAAAGTGCCGGTGCCAGCGCTGTCCGACGGTCAGGTCCTTGCGCAGACGATGTACCTCTCGTTCGACCCGGCGCAGCGAGCTTGGATGGCGATGGAGACGTACATGCCCATCGTCGAGCTCGGAGAGCCGATGCGCGCTGGCGGCATTGCGCAGGTGATCGAATCCAAACACCCGAAGTTCAAGCCCGGCGACATCATCAACTACCTGTGCAACTGGCAGGAGTACGTCATCTTCGAGCCCGATGGGCACAACCTCGTTCCTCCAACCAAGCTCCCAGGCCATCTCGACCCAGCGCTGTTGCTGGCGCTCTCGCTCACGGGACTGACCGCGTATTTCGGACTCCTCGAGATCGGTGAACCCAAACCCGGCGAGACCGTGCTCGTGAGTGGCGCCGCAGGTGCGACCGGATCGATCGCCGGCCAGATCGCCAAGCTCAAGGGCTGTCGAGTCATCGGGATTGCGGGCGGCCCAGACAAGTGCGCCTGGCTGACCGACAAGGCAAACTTCGACGCTGCCATCGACTACAAGAACGAGAATGTCGGCGAACGCGTCGGCGCGTTGTGCCCGAAGGGTGTCGACGTCTACTTCGACAATGTCGGAGGAGAAATACTCGACGAGGTGTTGCTGCATGTCGCTCTGAACGCGCGAATCGTCCTATGCGGAGCGATCTCCCAATACAACGACGCGGACGATGAACGATACGGGGTCAAAAACTACCTCTCGCTCATCATCAATCGCTGCACAGTGCGAGGCTTCATCATCCTTGACTATCTCGATCGTGCGCTAGAAGGCTTGCTGTGCCTCAACAAGTGGGTCGAAGACGGCAAGGTCATCCAAGAAATCGATATGCAGCACGGCTTCGACCAGATCCCCTCGACGCTCACGCGCCTATTCACCGGCGCCAACCTCGGCAAACAGCTTCTGAAAGTCTCGGATGCGCCACTGCCCATTCGCGCCAGCCCCCTCGAGAAAACAGTCTTCAAAATGATGAGCGCCTACACCGGCTGGCGCAGAGGCTAACGAAGAGGGCCACGACGACTCGTTCTTGCCTACTAGTTGAGCGCACGGTCGCGGACATAGTGACCGTCCTCGAACGAATCGAAGAAATGCCCCAGGAGTGGGTGC
>CBDURI010000447.1:0-2227 GCA_965369435.1 uncultured bacterium | reverse complement strand
ATCCTCGCGGCTTTCGTACTGCTGCGCCATGGAACCCGCTTGTACCTCAGTTCCCGCGGTTGCAGTTGCATTGACTGCCATCGCCACAGCTACGGCCCTGAGCGCCGTGACCTTGGCCGCCGCGTCCTTGGCCACCGTGACCTTGGCCACCGCGTCCTATCCGCCCGCACTGCTCGTGATCACCCTTCACGATGGTGTCGAGCTCGCTGGCCGTAAGATATTGGGCTTCGTACACCACGCCTCGTGCGGCAAGCTGTCGCGTGAACGCACGCATGTGATTGCGGGACCCGCACTCCAGTTTGGCAAAGGCATCGAGCGCCTCAGGGGCGCTCGTTCGCTTTTTCATGTCGATGATGTCACGGATGTCGAGGTCTTCGATGGTCGCGCCGACGAGTAGTGCTTGTGTCTCGGACTTCTCACCTTGCCGGATGAGCTTCTTGTAGAGCGCGGCCAGGTCGGGATTGGTGAATGCGCCAATCTCGTCGCTCTTGACGGGGTCGGGAGCGTCGTAGCTAGCGAGCAGAGCGCGCATGCGATCCATGTGTCGCTGTTCGGATCGAGAGATGTTGTCGAAGATCTGCAGTCCCCATCGTTTGTGGAGAGTGAGATACACGTCTCGGGCGAGCTTTTCTTCTTCTCGAAGATAGGTGACATCTGCAACGTGAGCGTCTGCCGTTGCGTTACCCGTCTTGGCCTCCGCCCGCTCCGCAGGCATCGCCGCCATGGCCACGCCAGCGCCTAGTGCCAGGGTGGAAGCCAGACTCAGTGTGGTTGCAAGGGTCATCGAGGACCGCCGCCGCCGCCACCACCGCCGGAGCCGCACGACTCCTGACCCGATGCCAGGATTTCCTCGAAGTAGTCGTTGCTGATGAACTGCACGTCGTAGTCCGCGTCGCGACTGTGCAGCTGCTCCATGAAAGCACGCATGTGATTGCGAGAGCCGCACTCGAGAGCCTCGTAGGTCGCGAGCGCGGTCGCATCGTCCGTGCGAGCGGCCATGTTCTGGATGTCGTGAATGTCGAGGTCTTCGATGGTCGCGCCCACGGTGAGGGCAGCTACCTCATCGTTTAGGCCATCGGAGACCAGTTGCACGAAGAGGTCAGCAAGCTCGGGGTTCGTGAAGGCGCCAACGGTATCGTCGACAACCGGATCCGGCAGCTCGAAGGCATCGAGCGTTTCGCCAACTCGATCCATGTGACGCTGCTCAGCGCTGGAAATGTTGCTGAAGATGGTTAGGCCCCAGGCATCAAAGAGGGTCACGTACACATCGCGCGCGAGCTTCTCCTCTTCTCGGAGGAAGGTGAGATCCTCGGCAAGCTCTGCGCTCGTATCACCAGGCTCGACTCCTCCGGATCCCGGGTCGCCGCTACCGCCGAGACCTTCGTACCCTGCGGCGCCCGTACCGCAGCCAGCAAGGAGGCATGGGGCGGCCAGAATTGCGGTCATGACGGCAGACTTCAGTAAGTGTTTTTGCATATTCTTCCCACTTTCATGGCACGAAAGCCTCATAAAAGTAAATACTTACTTTCCTATTATGTGTCGATTCTTCTTGGACGCAAGGCCCCTGCGGAACTGGGCATTTCGTCAGCAGCTCACTTCGTATCGCGGACGAAAGCCGCGAACAGCAACGCCGCCGTCAGCGCCGTGCCGGCTCCGAAGTAGAAAGGCGCCGCCGGTCCAAACCCCGGCCAGGAGCCGACGCCCTGCCAGAGTACCCCTGCGATCAGCGAGGCGGGGAGGTCGATGATCCCCAGCACCGCGTGGTAGCTACCGTAGGCGGTGCCGCGAAGCTCGGCGGGGACCAGGTCCGCCACCATCGCCTTGGCGGTGCCCACGGTGAGGCCGTAGTAGGCGCCGTAGCACAGATACAGTGCGACGATGTCTACGCCGCTGTCCGCCAGAGCGAACCCGAGATAGATCCCCGCGTAGGCGATCCAGCCGGCAATGATGATGCGCCGCCGTCCGATCCGGTCGGAGAGCGCACCGGCCGGTGTGGAGACCAGCGCGTACACCAGGTTGAAGCCCAGCAGCGTCCACAGCACGCCGTCTACACCGAGACCCCGCTCCTGGGCGCGCAGCACCAGGAAGGCATCGGAGAAGTTGCCCAGGTCGAAGAGCGCGACGATGCCCAGGAAGACCGCGAAGCGGCGGCCGAGTCCGCGAAAGCCGACGCGCGGCGCATCGAGCGCCGGTCTCTTACGGGTTTCCCTGACGCCGAGCACTATGG
>CBDURI010000446.1:0-2249 GCA_965369435.1 uncultured bacterium | reverse complement strand
TAGGTCGCCAAGGGATGGCCCACCAGACTCTTCGCCTTCGGCAGAGCTTTTGTGTAGAGGCCCTGCGGCAAGAAGAACAGAGGCGGCCCACCTGTCGTAAAGGAGAGATCCCAGCCAATGCGATGAGCATCGAGCTCCGCGTCGCCGATCAATCGCCCGCTTTCCAACTCCGCTGCACCGACCCGCACGCTGAGCGCGTCCGCGTTGAAGGCGCAGTCGTCGAATGGGTGCTCGCTCTTCGCTACTACGTGCCGCCCGGTCTCCCCGTCGAAATAGATCGCCCACAACTCGCCGATGGCCTGCTCCGGGTGTTCGTGCGGACTGAAAATCGTGTATCGAATCCAGAAAGCACGCGGGAGATCTGGGTGATTGGCCCGTTGAAAGAAGCTCTCGTAGTGTCCCCGGCGCTGGCCAGGCCGGTACCGCGTGGCGTTGAAGTGCACGCCGCCTGGAAACGCTGCGTTGTTCATACCGCTCAATGACACGTCTGGTTCAGAAGGGATAGGCCTGCAGGACATCCAACGCCATGACCATCAGCTGCTCGGCTGCCTCGGGCGTGTCGACCGGGATGCCCTCGGCGCCGCCGCCGTAAATGGCGGAGCTCTTGGGGCTCGCGTCGCGATGCTCGTTGGCGTAGGCGACAGCCATGGGCAGATCCTCAGCAAACGCTTCGGCCACGCCCGGCCGGGTTTGCGGTCGCGTCACGCACATGTGAATGGCGGACGGGTTTTGCTGGCCGTTGAATCGCCAATCCCGAGTCTTCATGAAATCGTTGACGTGATAGATGTCGAAGGCGTCTGACCGAAACGAGAAACAGAACGTCGGCGTCCCCATCATGACGAGCTCGGGTTGGCTCTTTACAACTTTTTGCATGGAGAACGCGGTCTCGAAGATTTGCTTGGCGTAGCGAAGATATCCCTCGCGACCGTAGCGCACCATGGCGGCCCAGGTTGCAGCGATGAGGCCACCGGAGCGGCTACCGGCAAGACCGTTGGACGCGTAGATGCCGCCTTTCCACGAGGGAGCGACATAGTACTGATGCTTGCGAAACGAGGCGTCCCGGTAGAGGACCACGGAGGTGCCCTTGAGTCCGTAGCCATACTTGTGGGTGTCTGCCGATATCGAGGTGACGCCTGGCAGGCGGAAGTCGAACGCGGGAATGTCGTACCCGAGCTCTTCGCCAAACGGAAGGATGAAGCCACCGAGACATCCATCCACGTGCAGGCCGATGCCGCGGTCGACGGCAATGCAAGACAGCTCGGAGATTGGGTCGATGGTGCCGTATGGATAGTTGCCGGCAGAGCCCACGATGGCGATGGTCCGCTCGTTCACCCGGTCGCTCACAAAGTCGACGTCGACCTGGGTCGTCTTCGGATCGGTGGGCGCCACGATGATGTCGATCCCGAGATAGTGGGCGCCTTTGGAGAAAGCCGGGTGGGCGGTGTCCGGGATGATCACGTTGGGCCGGTCGATGCCCTTCTCCAGCCGCGCCTTGTCCCGATAGACCAAGAGCGGATTGATGATGCTCTCGGTGCCGCCAAAGCCAACCGCGCCGCATGCCTTCTGCGAAGGGTCGAGCTTGCTGACCTCGTCGCCGTGCATGATGTCGAGGGTCATGGCGATGATGTCCGACTCGAAGCGCGTCATGCTCGGGCAGATGTCCCGTTGCAGGGCGTTGACGTGGGAGAAGAGCGCGCAGATGGAGTTTAGAAACGCGTAGTGCTCGTGATCGCCACTGTACATGGTGCCGGAGCATCGGCCCTGCTCCCAGGCCTTGTCCTCGCTATCCGCGAGAGCCCGTATCTCTTCGAGGATCGAATCGGGCGTTCTGCCTTCGTCCGGCAGCTTGCGAATGACACCGTGGCTTTCGGCGTATGGGTAGAGACCTTTGATCAAGGAAATCAGCTCGTCGTTCATTTTTCGCTCGCAGAGTTGAGGGCGCGGAAGATTTTGCGGTTCTGATGGAAGGCACGGACGAACTGGCGGAACAGCTCATCGTAACGATTGGCTAGCTCGGGACGGGGCTCAAACACTTTCTCGACCGGCACGCCGTCCTGGATCTCTTCGAGCGCCAGCTCTCCGAGCCGGTGGAAGGCGAGCAAGGCGGTGCCGCGGCAAGGCGTGAACTCGGGGTCACGCAGCTGATGCACCGGGATCTGATGAACATCGGCGATGATCTGCGACCAGACCGAAGAGAGCGCGCCGCCACCGTAGAACAACATGTGCGAAGGCCGGCGCTTGGCAAAACG
>CBDURI010000445.1:0-2262 GCA_965369435.1 uncultured bacterium | reverse complement strand
GCAACGTCGGTTGCCGCGGGCGCCTCCCCGGCGGCAAGCTCGAGTCCTTCTGCGTCGGCGCGGGAGGGACGGGCGATGGCGGAACAGGTGAGCGGCTGTCTCGCGGCGAGATCTGAGCTCCGGCCGCCTGGAAGAAGGTCTCGAGCTCGGGGATGGAGCCGAGCGTCTTCCAGCCCTCCTCGCCCCGCGCGATGTCGTTCTCGCGCGTCAGCTCCCCGGAGCCGATGCGCCGTTGCAGCTCCCGGAGCGAGTCGATCGTGTCGATCGTCCCATCTTCGAGCCGGAGACGCCAACTGGTCGTGGCACGGTCCGCCTCTCCCTGGGCCCCAGGGTAAACCTTGAACACGTGACCGCAGTTGGTGCACTTCACACTGGTGCCGCGCCCGGAAAGCAAGGTCTCGTCAAACTCGTATTCGGTGCCGCAGCGCTCGCAAGTAACGTCCATCAGTCGAGAAGCCCCCTAGGCCCGTAATTGTATGCGGTTGGTCGCTCGGGCGAATCGTTGCTAGGAAAAGACGTCAAATGCGTCGGGATCTGGCTGCTTTCATCGATCACACCCTCCTGCGACCGGACGCAGTCCGGGCGGACTTCGCGCGATTGTGCAAGGAGGCTGTCCAGCACAGCTTTGCAACCGTCTGTGTCAACTCGGCCCACGTGGCGCTTTGTACCTCACTGCTGGCGGACCGCCAGCTCCCTATCGCCTCCACGGTTGGCTTCCCGCTCGGAGCCGGCAACTCGGCCGGAAAGGCTTCCGAGGCCGCCCAGGCGGTGCTCGATGGCGCCTCGGAAATCGACATGGTGTGCCAGATCGGTGCGCTCAAGAGCGGTTTGCACGACGTCTTCATCGACGACATCCGCAGGGTGGTCGACGCGGCGGACGGCAGGCCCGTGAAAGTGATTCTCGAAACCTGCTTGCTCGCAGACGAGGAAAAGCAGCGTGGGGCCGAGTGGACGCGGGTCTCGGGCGCGAGCTTTGTGAAAACCTCGACCGGATTCGGTGGCGGCGGAGCGACCGAAGACGACGTGCGACTGCTCCGCGCCGAGGTAGGAGAGGACTTCGGCGTGAAGGCATCGGGCGGAATTCGCGACGCCGCCACCGCGGACAGAATGATCGCCGCCGGGGCCAATCGGCTAGGGACGAGCGCTGGTGTGGGGATCGTGACAGAATCAAAGATGCAAGACAGGGGATACTGAGATGCCAGTTCAATCCGTCACAGACGCGACCTTTGAAGCCGAGGTTCTCCGCTCGGAGCTTCCCGTGCTGGTGGACCTCTACGCGGACTGGTGCCAGCCCTGCAAGCAGGTGTCGCCGATTGTGGCGCAGCTCGCCGACGAGCTGGCCGGCAAGATCAAAGTCGTCAAAGTGAACGTCGATGAAAGCCCCATGGTCGCACAGACCTTTCAGGCGCAGTCGATCCCGATGTTGCTCGTGATCGCCCAGGGCAGGGTAGCCCAGCAGCACGTCGGCGCGCTCGACAAAGCCGGCATGTTGCGCTTGCTCGAGCCGGTGATGCCGCGCTCCGCGGCGGAGGTTCGCCCCGAAGAACTCGCGCTTTGGCTGACGCAGGGCAAGGCACTGCCTGTCGACATCCGGGACGCGGCATCGTACGCGCGCTACCGGATTCCGTCCGCGATTCACGTCCCGGCCAGCGAGCTTGCGACCCGCGTGGAGGAGCTCCAGCCGTTCGACGGCCGCATTCGGGTCCTCTATAGCCGCAGCGAGGAAGCCAAGGATTGGAGCGAGAAACTGCAAGCCGATGGCGTACAGGTTGGCTTTCTCGCCGGAGGATTCCTTCACTGGGAGGCCGAGGGGCTCGAGGTCGAGCGAGGTTGAAGCGCTCGCTTCACGTCGTCGACGACTCCCGCGACCCTCCTGCTCGGGCGCCTGCGAGGCTGGACATCGGGGGCCGGCTCGTCTCGGTCGCCGACACGGGGGACGGGGCGTCGAGCCTGCGATTCGTCGACGGGCTCATCGAGGCTGGCGCCGTCCCCGTCGACTCATCGGGCGACCTCGAGTTCGACACGCGCATCGTCATTCGGGGGACCCCGCAATCCCCCGAGGCACGCCTTCGCGCGGAGGCCGCCGAGGAGGCCGCGGATGTGGTGCTCGGATGCGCTCGCCCCGTTTTTGCAAGGCTTTTTGCCTCGGCTTGCGCCCGTTGGGTGAACAGCTAGGTTGGCCGCCCGACCTTCCAGCTTGAAAGTGGAGACCATGGCCGAAGTGCCCGAATACATTCCAGGCTTGGCCGGCATTCCGGCCGC
>CBDURI010000444.1:0-2267 GCA_965369435.1 uncultured bacterium | reverse complement strand
GCCAGAGGCACAGATGGCGGTCTTGCCGACGCGGCGGGAGCTGGTGAGGTCGACCGCACAACGAAGCACACGTTCGGCAAACGCCTCGTCGCTAGACGATGCGGGCACATCCTGCTCGAACTCCTGCCGAAGAACGTACCGGACCCCTACCGCGCCAAGCTCGATGATGAGGTCGTCGATACGGTGTGTATCGGGACCGGACACCAGTACCACGATGCGGTGGAACCCGTAGCGCTGCTCGACATCCTCGGCGTGATCGAGCGCCTCGAGGAGCTGTCGTACCTCGCCCACGCGGTTCTCGAAGTTTTCGCACCAGCGAAGATCGACGAGCAAGAGGTTCACATAGGCGGATCGCAAAGCGTCGGTCGCACCCAACGTATCCCAGACCGGCACGAACTCGACCTCGTGGCCTCGCGCCCGGAGCGTGGGATAGAGCTTCGATTGCACGCGCTCAGTCCGAGGCGCGGCGCTCATGTCGCCAACGAGCGCCTCGAAGCACTGGAGGCCCGAACCGACGTACAACACGCGCTTTCGCGTGCCACCGGGCTCATATTGACAGGGAACGTCGCGAGTCATGACTGCGCCACCAGACTTACCGTGTAGCCCTCAAAGATACTTGATGCTGAGGTCGATGAGGAGCTGCTTGAACTTGGTGAAGGGCGCCATCATCAGCTCGATTCCACTGAACGGCAACACCTGCTTGAACACGCCGCGTGCGTTCGAGAACGCTTCGAAACCGAAGACGCCGTGGCCCTTGCCGATGCCGCTATTGTTCGAGCCTCCAAACGGCAAATTGTTCTGAGAGAAATGCAACAGGCTGTGATTGATGCAGGTGCCGCCCGCGCGCGTGTTCTCCATGATGCGGTCGATGTTGGCTTGGCTCTTGCTGTAGATGTAAAGGGCCAGCGGCTTCTCTTTGGAGTTGATCATCGCGATGGGCTCGTCCAACGACTTGTACCCATACACCGGGAGCAGCGGGCCGAAGATCTCGTTCACCATCACGTCGGCGTCGGGATCGACGTCAGTTAAGACGGTGGGCCCGATGTAATCTTCGCTTCCCTCGGTCTGGCCGCCATACGCGACGGTCGCGCCTTTGTGCTTGGCGTCCTCGAGGTAGCCCGAAAGTCGCTGGTAGTGACGGTGATTGACGATTCGCGCATACGAATCGGAGCGTCGGGCGTCGAGACCGTAAAACGATTCGATGTGTTTCCCAAGCTTCTCGAGGAACTCGTCTTTCTTGCTCTCGTGGACGAAGAGATAATCGGGCGCGATGCAAATCTGGCCGTTGTTGGTGAACTTCGCCCAGGCGATGCGCTTCGCCGCAGCATCGACGTTCGCCGTTTCATCGACGATGGTGGGCGATTTGCCGCCGAGCTCGAGAGTGACGGAGGCCAGGTGCTTCGACGCTGCTGCCATCACGATCTTTCCGATCGCCGGCGCACCGGTGAAGAAGATGTGGTTGAAAGGCAGCGCCAGCGCCGCCGTCGAAGTTTCGATGCCGCCCTCTATGACGGCCACTTCGCTCTCGTCGAACACGTCTTCGATGATGCTCCTGATGATCGCGGACGCGTGCGGGGTGTGCTCCGACGGCTTGAGCATGACGCAATTGCCGGCGGCCACGGCGCTGATGACCGGGCCGAAGGTGAGGTTCACTGGGAAGTTCCACGGTGCGATGACCAATACGACGCCCTTGGGCTCGTAGTGGATGTAAGAGCTAGACCCAAACAAGCTGAGCGGGGTCTTCACGCGACGCGGACGCATCCATTTCGACAGATGACCGATCGCGTGTTTGATCTCGCTCGTGATTGGCATGATTTCGGTCAAGTCGACCTCTGCCGGATGCTTTCGGAAGTCGGCGTAGAGCGCGTCACGAATCTCTGGCCTACGTGACATGATCGCTGTCAGGAGCCGCTTCAGCTTCTCCTTGCGCTCGCGCGCGCTGGTCCTGCCCACAGCAAACTGATGAGCTTGCTGGAGCTTGAAAACTCGTTCGATGTCGGCAGCGCTCGCGTCGACCCCAGGCACGATCGCCGATGCGTCATGCGAGCCGTTCGTGCGTGCCTCGGGGCTAATCTGGGCTGCGGACTGCGACATATTCTCTAACCTTCAAAAAAGAGTGGGAAGCGAGCATGAGTGGCGCCGCTTCGCCTTGTCAAGCTGTGACCTCCGCGGCGATCTTCTCGGACACTTCCCAAAGCTTGGCAGCCATCTCTTCGTCACGGCCGTGCGAGCTCGATTTGCCAACGTTGCAGTCGGAGAAGTACTTG
>CBDURI010000443.1:0-2280 GCA_965369435.1 uncultured bacterium | reverse complement strand
GCGATCGACTTGGCCAGGAGTCTGGGCATGAAGAGGCTCGAGGCCGCTCTACGCGAGCGAATCGCCGAGATCTGCAAATCCGACAAGTCTCGCAACTGCCAGGGCGTGCCGTGAGCGACAAGCCGAGCGCGTTGGTCTTGCTCGCTCAGGGCAGTGAAGAGATGGAAGCCGTGATCAGCATCGATGTTCTGCGTCGCGGCGGACTTGAAGTGACCGTTGCCGGCGTCGACGGTGCTGAGCCGATTCGGTGTAGCCGGGGTGTCGTCATCTCGCCTGACATAGCGCTCGACGACGTGGCCGGCGAGTTCGATATCGTCGTCCTCCCAGGTGGCGCCGAAGGGGCTCGACGCTTGGCGCAGTCGGGCAAGGTGGGAGACATTCTTCGTTGCCAAGAAGAGAGCGGCCGCTTGGTGGGCGCAATCTGCGCGGCGCCGATCGCGCTCCCGGCCCATGGGGTTTTCGAGAACCGGCAGCTCACGAGCCATCCAAGCGTCAAGGAAGTGCTCGAAGAATGGGGCGACTACAGCGAGCTCCCTGTGGTCGCGGACGGTAACCTCATCACGAGTCGCGGCCCGGGCACCGCGTTCGCCTTCGCGTTGCGCATCGTTGGAACACTCACCGACGCGCGACGCATGGTCAAGACGCGCGCGCCGATGATGTTCCCGGTGCAGGTCTCTTAGCCGGGCGCTTCGGGCGGCTGCGTCACGCGGGGTCGAACCGACACCTTGGCTCGCGCCACGTAGGACAGGAGCTTGCGGATCGGGGTCTCGTCGAAGAAACCCGGGGCGGTCGGCGTCTGGTCGGGCTCGGGAACCGGCAGGGTGGCGATGATTGCGCCGTCCCCGGCATGACGAAACGTCACGTCTGGGCTCAGCGATTCGATCATGCGCCTCGAAGCGGTGTTGTCCGCCAGAAGCTCCGTGCGAAACCACCGTACGTCCCGCTCCCAAGCGGCTTCGATCAAGCGTTGCAACATGATCGCGCCGAGCCCTTTGCCATGAAAGCCGTCGAGCACGGTCACCGCCGGCTCCGCCGTGTCCGGCTGGTCGCTCAAACGAACGAACCGGGCGCTCCCGACGCCCTCCGGCTTGGACACCAGATGCTTCCGAATGGCCCCTATCGCAAAGTGGTCGATGCCGTCCACCTCGGTGAGGTAGCGAAGCTCCCTGTCGGTCAGCGTAGATTTCGGCGCCATGAACCGCGCGTACCGTGAGTCGGGCGACAGTTGCTCGAAGCCGTCGAGGAGCATCTGCTTGTCCGAGGGCCGCATGGGACGAAGGTGAATCCGTTGCCCATCCGAAAGCTCCACGGTTTCCTCGTAGGACTCGCCGTACCGGTAGCGCTTTTGTGTCACCCCCATGGCCGCCCTACCCTAGAGACGATCGAGCTCGCGCACAACAGCGTCCATTGCCGCCGCGGCGCCCGTCCGCAGCCGATGGTCCACGATGTGTGACACTTGGCTCGTGCCCGGATTGATTTCCACCGTGAGAGCGCCGCGCCGACGAGCGTCGATGATGGGTTCGGCGATGTACGGAAACACGCTAGTCGTCCCGATCGTGAACACCGCATCGAACCCTTGCATCAACTGCTCCTGCAGCACCTTGGTGCGATCGAGCGGCAGCATCTCACCGAACAGGACCACCTCGGGTCTCACCAAAGAGGCGCACTCGGGGCAGGACGGTGGGATGTCGAGGCCCGCGTAGCTGGTGACGTGCCAACGGTGGCCGCAGCGCGTGCACACCAGGCGGTGCACGTCTCCGTGGATGTCGATGACGTGCTCGCTGCCTGCGGCGTGATGCAAGCCGTCCACGTTCTGCGTCAGCGTCCAGACACGATCGAAGCGGCTCTCTAGCTCGGCGATGACTTCGTGCGCCCGGTTGGGGCCCGCACTACGGCAGGAGCTTTCGATTTGGTGAAGGTACTTCCAAGTGATCGACGGGTCGCGCTTGAACATGGCCCCCGAGAGAGCGGCTTCGATGGGGATGCCGTCGTCGGTTTCGTCTTGCTCGTAGAGCCCCCCGATGCCGCGATACGTCGGCAAGCCCGAATCGGCGGAAACGCCGGCCCCGGTGATGAAAAGGACGCTCCGGCTTTCGCGAAGCCGCCGGGCGATTTCGGAGATTTGCCGCTCCTCCACCAAGCTTGGTTATCGTATAATGGCGGCATGCGCCACTTCGTCCTCGATGCACCGCTCCACGAGCCGTTTCCGGACGACACACAGCAAGCCATGTTCGGCTTGGGTTGCTTCTGGGGCGCCGAGCGCAAGTTCTGGCAGACCGA
>CBDURI010000442.1:0-2285 GCA_965369435.1 uncultured bacterium | reverse complement strand
GATCGCAGCGGCCCACGGCGCACGCTGGGAGCAAACGCTAACGGGCCACAAGTGGATCCAGAACCGGGCACTCGACCTAGAGCAAGAAGGCTTCGTGTACGTGTTTGGCTACGAGGAGGCGCTCGGATACGCGCCCTGCCCGGCGGTTCGAGACAAGGACGGAATCAGCTCTGCCCTACTCCTCGTCGACATGGCGGCGCGCCTCAAGACGCGGAGCGAAACGCTGCTGGATGCACGTGACGCGCTCTGGCGCGAGCATGGGTTTTTCGCGGACCGTCAGATCTCGGTGAGATTCGAAGGCGCCAACGCACAAGCGCAGATGAGCTCCGCCGTGGACCGCCTCCGGCAGGAGCCGCCGCGCGAGATCGGAGGACAGTCCGTGCTTCGTATGTTCGATCTCCAGCAACAGGTGCAATGGACCCCGACGGGGGTAACCCCGTTCACCGACCTCGCCCCAAGCAACGTGGTGATCTTCGAGCTCGAGGGAGGACATCGAGCGATGCTGCGCCCGAGCGGGACAGAACCGAAGCTCAAGTACTACTTCTACGCGACCGCCCCGGTACACGCGCGCGACGATCTCGCGGAGTCGAAAAAGCAAGCGCTCGAAGTGCTCGACCGCATGAGCGAAGACCTCACCCGCTCCAGCAGTTGCTGAGCAGCGCACGCGCCATGGCCTCCCATGCCTGCGAGGCGCGGTAGAGCTCACGCGCCTCGCGCGCGTTCCTCCGGTGCCAGGGAAGCGGCGGACGGCCGTACGGATTCGGCGGTGGAAGCGTGCGGCTGAGTACGCGTGCCCGCTGCTCACACGCCTCCGCCCGGTGACGGCACAGCGTGACGATGTCGTCGACCGGAGTCACCAGGTGAGGCGACAAGTCGATGCCGACCACCTCAGAGAAATCGCGAGAGCTCACGCCGGCGAGCCACATCGCGCGTTCTACGTCGCGTCCGCGCGCAGCCGGCGAGTGTGTCGACCAAGCCTCGGGCCGCAGCTCGCGAATGTCGGAGTGGTATGCCTCGCGTCCCTCGGAGAGTTCCGGTGTCGGGGCAATCGGCCGAAGCCAGGCGACAAGTCGAGCACGAAGCATGGGCTCCTTTGCTTTTCGCGGACGCCGCGTGTCACCGTCAAATAAGCTACTGGAGCGACGCAACGACGATCACGATGGCCGTCAGGAGCACCACCCCCGCCGCACCCCACAGAGCGGCCGAGCCGAGCTTTCGGCGTCGACTCCGCGGCGTGACTTGCGACATCCCCGGGAGCTGAACACCCTCCGGAAGAAGGTCCGGACGCGCGGCAAGATCTTCGAGCCGGGTCGCAGTCGTGACCGGCATGGCAAGCGGGTCGAACCTCGGGTCGCGTTGCGGGGCTCCCGTCGACATGCGTCCGGTCGGCGCGCGACTGCTCGGGCGATTTCGAACCGACGCGACTTCCAGCTTCGGGCCTCCGCGTCCCAGCTCGATCTCATCGCCGATGTCGAGGGCCGCGTGCTTGATGCGCTGACCGTTCAGCCAAGTCCCGTTCCGGCTGCCGGTATCGATCAGGAGATAGCGTCCGTCTTCATTGCGAATCTCGGCGTGTCGCCCAGACGCGTCCAAGTCGACCTCGGGGTCGAAGTTCACATCACTGTCCGGCATGCGGCCGATGCGGATCAGGTCCTGGTTGAACTCGAACTCGCGTCCCGAGTCGGCGCCCTTGGTTTGGCGGAGCAGGATCATGGCCGAACCTCAATCGGCGGCCGGGATGAGCACGACCTCCGTCGGCACCCCGGGCTCCACCAATACGTCTTTCCCGACTCGAGTCCCGTCGACTTCGCGGGCCTCGAAATGATACGACCCAGGAAGCAGCCGCAAGAGAATCGCTTGGTTGAGTCGCAGCGGTCCATAGCTCCGGTCATTGACGTAGAGCTCACCGGTGTCGAGCGCGGCCAGAACTCTCACCTCGACCGGAACCTGAGCGGCGGCTTCCACGTACGCGGGAGGCGGCGGCACGGTCGCGGCGGGCGGCGTCGGGCGGCGTCGCACGCTCACGATGGTAATCACCGCCGCCAGCCCGAGCAGCGCCAACACAGACGCGGCCGTCGACCAGGACACTGGTGCCGTGCCGGGCGGATCGGACCCCTTCTCCCGGATCGCAGGTCGCTTCCCGGACATCGCGCGGGGCACCATACTCTTGACCACGTGCGGCAACGTGGGCCCTGCCGCGGCTCGCTGGTTGCGGCCCCGGGGCAACGGAGACTGCTGATAGAACGGGACCGTGCCCTCCTCGGGCGGCTCGAGCGCGTCGCCGT
>CBDURI010000441.1:0-2305 GCA_965369435.1 uncultured bacterium | reverse complement strand
TGACTCGAAGCAAAGCTGCGAATCATCTCGAGCATCTTGTCGTTCTCTTCCTTCCGAAAATGATTCGATAGGAGGTAATCCTCGACGACGGTTCCCCAAGGGACCCCGAGCGCCGACAACACCATCGCTGCGCCGAACCCAGCCCGGTCTTTGCCCTGCGTGCAGTGAAACACGAGCGGTCGATTCGCCGAGTCGCTCAACGCGCGAAGCAAACCTGCATACTGCTCGGTGAACTGGCGCACCAGTGTCCGGTTGATCTGGTCGAGAAGGTCTGAGGGCACCTGCGAGAAATCTCCCTTCAGTAACATCGGGATGAGCTTCGCGAACATCTCGCTCGACGCGATCGGCATCGCGAGGACCTGGGCGCCCGTGGGCAACCGTCCCTCACCGCGCGCCGACACCTCTTGCGGCGACCGCAAGTCGACGACCGTCCGAATGCCGAGGTCGCCGAGCTTGCCTATGTCATCGCCGGTGAGCTGACTGAGCTCGCCGGAGCGGTACACAACGCCCCATTTGATGCGTCGCCCATCCGCAGCAGCGTAGCCCCCGAGGTCGCGAAAGTTGGGCTGCCCCTCGAGTGGAATATGCCGATCCATAGACCCCCTTCTATGGCCTCCGCACCGACGAGGCGCCATCCCTATGCGCCCTCATCCAGCGCTTTCGACGCGCTGCTTCAGATCCTCGGCGACGATCTGTCACGATCACGGCCCCGGGGCTAGCGGCTGCTACGCAACTTGATCCGCCGGCGGCGGAGCCGATGCCCGGTCCCAAAGCTCCCGGGCGTCGGGCTCGTCGGCGAAGAATGAATCCCAAAGATGCATGGCAGCGTAGGCGCGCCAGGGCCGCCAGCCGTCAGCGTGGCTCTCGAGCTCTGGAACGGAAACGGGCGCGCCGTTGTTGGATATCGCTTTGCGCAGCCAGCGGCTGTTGGATGGAAACGCATCGGGCTCCCGATAGACACGCATCGCGATGTACTCCGCGGTCGTGACGCTGAGGTCCACGATGGAACGCAGCCCTTCGACTGCGGCATCGAGTGAAGGCGCGCCGTCTAATCGCAGCGCACCCTCGTGGACCGCCTTGGCAAGCGCTTGAATGGAACGACTCCGCCGCTTCGCCACGCCGACGGCCTCCAAGTGCGCCGTGCTCAACGCGTGTGGCGTGGGAAACACGTGAGTCAGAGAGGGTTGCGACGTGTCCACTGGCTTGCCGTATTTATCGACGATGCGATCCATCAGCTCCGACGCCTCGTCGGGACGAATGTGCTGATTGAGCAGCATCATGACCGCCGTCTCGAAATGATCGAACGCGCCGAGCACCCGAAGCCCCGGCGTCACCTGAAGGCATGCATCGAGAACCGGATCGGTGGCCAGTTGCTCGGCAATCACGCTCGTCTGCGCGTCGACGTCGAACAACCTCCGCACGCCGGAGACCACATCGAGCAGATGCGCACTGAGCGAGCTACTCACCCGGACGCGGAGAGCTCCCGCATCCGGCTCATGGGTCACGCAGATCTCCCCAGCGACCTTTCCAAAAGACGCGGTCCTGTAGTATCGGTCGCCCACTATCTGCTCGACGCCAGGGACGGTCCACGGCTCCAGGAACTGGAGCATCCGCGCCCAGGGGAATGGACCGTCGATCGGAACCTGGAGGTCGAGCCCGCCCGCGACGTTGTTGGGGCTACGGCGTAGCGCAGTCGGAGGGCAGCCGTACACTTCATTGATCACGGAGTTGAAACGACGAACGCTCCCAAAGCCGGCCGCCTGTGCAACATGGGTCATCGACATGCTCGTGCTCTCGATCAGCCGTCGAGCAAAGTGAGCGCGCCGAACCCGCGCCACTTGAACGGGAGAGGTGCCCAAATGCTTGTTGAAGAGTCGCCGAAGCTGGCGCGCCCCAATTCCGAGGCGCTCGCACAACGCGTCGATGTTCGCGTGGTCGAGCAGGCCATCTTCAATCAACCGAAGGGCGCGTGACACGACGGCGGACGTACCGTTCCATGCCGGCGTGCCGGGCGTCGCATCGGGCCTACACTTGCGACATGGGCGATAGCCCGCAGCTTCCGCTTCAGCAGGCGTACGGAAGCACACTACGTTCTCGGCAGCAGGCTTCTTCGCAGAGCAGCTCGACTTACAGTAAATGCCGGTCGTCGTAACACCTGCTACGAAGCGACCATCAAACCGGGCGTCTTTGCGAAGAAACGCCTGGAGATACTCAGGCGTGGATGGGGGCATACGGGAACGATTACCCTAACCCGTTTTCGGCGATAGTGTTAGCACTTTTCGGACTCTACCCCCCGAAATCGCTC
>CBDURI010000440.1:0-2345 GCA_965369435.1 uncultured bacterium | reverse complement strand
TCTCCGACTTCAACACGTACTCCGAGATTGACGAAACGGGCGCACTCGAATGCACCTTCGTCATTTCCGCGCAGAACCCGAGCACGAAGGATGCGGGCGTGCCGATGCTGGTCACTTTCAATTCGAAGAAGGCAATCGACCAGGTTGAGGCACGAATCGACCTACCTCATCCGACGCACGTAGTCTCCGTTCGGAACATGATCATCATGTGGATGATACGGTTCCTCCAGGGCAGAGGTGGCATGTACTATTGCGGCACGTTCACTACGCCGGAAGGCGGCCACGACTTGTCGTTCATGTCCGGCCTCGTGGCGGCTCACTCGATCGGCGCCCCGTATCCATTCTCGCAAGACAACGTCAATGCCGTCGAGGACTTCAAGCTGATGCAGCGTCTGATGCTGACGCGACGAGATCGCTCGATCTAAAGGAAGACGTTGTAGGAGCCCTCCAGGATCAACTGGACGCTCGCGCTCAGTCCCCAGATGGGAAAGATGAACCACATCAAGTTGGTGATGCCGACGAACAACAGCAAGTCTCTGAGCGAATGCCCTTTGTGGCGACCGTTGTTGAAGAACTGGAAGAAGTAGACGGCCGTGCCGTAGAACATTTGCCAAAACAGGATGAGACCGATGATGCCGAGAACGCGCGCGGGCATCAGCTCGAGCGTCATCCCAAACGCGAACAGCGTTGCGGGGATGAGTGTCGTGATGCCGTTCCCGACATCGATGTTGTAGCCGTATGAGCGCCGATCTGAATAGCCCGGATCAAACAACGAGTAGCTCGACCAAATATTCGTCCACTGAGAGAATGAGAGCACGCAGAACAAGGGAATCGGTCGCGCGAAGACCTCGGCTATGCGCGTCATCTCGCGCCCGCGGTAGGGTTCCCTGATCGCCTCGTACTCGGAGCGAATCTGATCTTGGCAGACAAAGAGTGCGATCTCCCACCAGGCGATCATCACATTGAGCACGAGGAAAAACACCAGGCCGATTTGCGTCGCGCTATACACGCCGTGGACCCAATGGTGCAGCCAGGTGTGAAACAGCGTGCCGGTGACGAGGACGATTCCGATGACCGCCCCCGTTGGGATGCTGGGGCCTCGCGGCTTTGTGGTGGCGTCCATCAACGTTCTCCGCAGGCAGACGAGGCCTCTGCACCATGAGGTCGAGCAAGTGCTCACACCCCTTGAGGGGGCTACTCGCTGCTTATGGCTTGTTCGACTGCCTCGAGGAGGCTCTTGCTGTAGACGCGGCCGGTGAGGTTTTCCCGAGTCTTTCGGGCCACCGCGTCCCATTCGGCTTTGTAGGGCAGGGTGTCGACCTCGATCATGCCGCGCTTGATTAGTGACGCGTAGGCCCGGTTGTCATCGCGGCGCGCCAGAGTGTCGTTGGCTTTTGCTGCTCGTATGCTGGTGTCGATCAAGACCTTTTGGTCATGCTCGGTGAGCTCGTCGAATTTCTCTTGTTTCACCAGCGACCCACCGACGAGGATGCCGAAGTTCTGTTTCGCCATGTAGTTGAGGCGCGTGTACCACTGCAGCGCCACAGCTGCGAGGGCGGAAGCGGGCACCGTGTCGAGCATGCGCGTTTGCAGGCCGCCATACACTTCGGGAACGCCCATTCGAACCGGGTTCGCGCCGATCGTGGTGATGTAACTGGCGAACACCGGATCATCTTTCCACGCCCAGGGACGAAGGGTCTTGAGGTCGGCGGGCCGGGCGAACTTCTCCATCGAGAAAAGGCGGTTCTTTCCTGCTTCGCCCCAAGCCAGCATCACGAAGCCGGCCTCTTTGAAAAGCTTCGTGAAGCGTCCGTGGAGCGCTGTGCGCGCCCGTTCGAGCTCGTCGTATTCGGTGATCAGGCCGGGTGCTGTCAGCACCAACACCGGCCTAGCGACCATTCCAAGTCCGGTGGTCGTCACGCCTGCCGCGTCCATCTGGCCGGCGCGCACTTTGCGAATGAAGTCACGCTCGTCGCCCTGGCTTCCACCGGAATAGAAGCGAAGCTCCACTCGGTTCTCCGTCTCTTTCTTCAGGCTCCGGTTCCAGGCCTTCATGACCTTCATGAATCCAGAGCCAGCAGGCGCGAGAGAAGCGAAACGAATGATGATGGGGGATGCGGCGTTGGCCTGCGGCACGGAAACCGCGCCGGGCAGCAGGAAGGCACTCACTGCGAGGAGTGCGATGAAGGCGTGTCTGAGTGGGCTCATGATCTTCTCGTTTGGGGAGGCCGATACTAGCGCAATCGGTCAGGCGCGCATTCCATTCTCCCGGAACACGGCATCTTTCCGACGTCGGTCCCATCGGGGGATTCAAGCCGCTCCTCGACCTACTTGTAGGTCGCTTC
>CBDURI010000439.1:0-2348 GCA_965369435.1 uncultured bacterium | reverse complement strand
CGTCCCGCCGGCCACCGCCGCCGGCATGAAAAATAGGTTCACCAGGGGGATGAACAGAAGCAGCCACACCCCAGTGCCGAAGCCTGCGACCGCCGGAAGCTGGCGGCGGGTGAAGGCGACTCTGTCGCGAACGGACCAGTCCCGGCGGGCGGCGGGCCAGTCGATGTAGTCGATGCCGAGGTAGACCGCGGTGAGCGCGAAGCCGGCGAGCGAGACGATTTGGCCGATCCCCGGAATGAAGAACGACACGAGGAACATCGGCCCCACGACAGCCAGGTACACCAGCACTTTCAACAGTTCGAGGCGAATCGTCCGCGCGACGTCTGCCAACATTCGGCTGAGCGAAAACGGAGGCGCCGCTTGGCCCGTCACGATGTGCTCCACTGCTTCGCTGAGCGCATCGTTGAACGGAGCAGCAACGACACTCGACAAGACGAGCACCAACACCAGCCCAAAGAGGGTGAGCAGAATCCCGACGACGATCTCGATCAGCCAACGCAGCGCCCCGAGCAAACCTCCGATCCAACCGGTGGTATCGTTCCAACTCTCCGGGAACAAAGACCACACCGCGCCACCGACGTCGTCGTAGAAAGTGCCCGCACTGTAGAACACTGCCACCAACGCAAGGCCCGTGATCAGAATGGGGAACACCCAGTAGCGCGCGAGCTTGGGATGCTGCACGTACACGAACCGCCCCCCTCGCAGGGCGTACGACACGCCGCGCGCAAAACCGATGGGCGACTTCACCACGGCCCCCGCGCCTCGAGCTACGCCCTTCATAAGGCGACAGCGCCAAGCGGGATCAACGGCTTCAAATCTTCGTCGTCGAAACGTAGCTGCAACCCGATGAAGTAGTCTCGGCCGCCATTGATGATGTCGTCGACGCCCGCCAAGAGCCAGAAACGGCGTATGATCTCGAACCCCGCGCGGATCCGCACTCGCGGCCATATGCGGCGACCAAACTCGAAAATATCGGTGTTGATCTCGAGTCGATCCTTGATGACCTTGATATCCAAGCCGAGGCCTCCGCTGGACTCGATGATACCAAACCGGAAGGTCGCAAAAGAGATCGACTTACCAAACTGCGCCGAGAACTTGAGCCGGTTGCTGCGCGAGATCTCGACGCGCTTGAACTCGTTTGGGTAAAACAAGGGCGGCGGGCTCTGACGGATGATGGTCTCGTTCACGCTGATCGACCCACGCGGATCGTCGACAACCTGAATGAGGAAATAACGCCCTTCCCGCGGCTTTAGATACACCGAGAAGTACGTCTTGAACGCGTTCGACAGCGCGTAGTACTCGCTCCTGAGCTCCACGATGGTCCGAAGCCGATTCAGGCCGCCCACGAAGTTGTTCAACCCTTCGGCGACGCCCTCGACCTCGTCGATGAGCGCTTCGTCTTGTGTGAGGCGACCAATGGTCCCTTCGCCTCGCGCAGTGCGGCCGGTGATCTCTTTCACGTCCGCCAGCACGGCGTTGAGTTGCTCAGAAGCGCGATGGATCGACGCGATGGTGTCGTCGACCTCCGCGATGCCGCGATCGATGTCGCCCTTGCGCTTGTGAATGATGTTGCTGAGATCGCCGGTGGCGAGCTCGACGTTCTCCATGATGCGAACGATGCGAGGACCTGCCTCGTCGGTGACCTGTTTGATGTTCTCGAGAGCGTCGCTCAGATTGCGAAGCGCGCTCTGCATTCGGTCACCCGCCTCCTCGGTGCCGAACGCCCGTTCCATCTGCGCGGTGATCTTCTTTACGCTCTGGGCGATGTCATTGACGGTCACCAGGATGTCGTCCGTCTGGACGCCCTTGTCGGCGGCGAGAATCTGCCCCCCATCCTCAATCTCCGGAAGGCCCTCGGTTCCGGGATAAATGATCAAGGCACGCTCTCCGAGCAGCGAGAGGCTCTTCATGGTGACTCGGGCATCTTCGTAGAGCGTCAGGCTCCCTTTCACACGGAGATCGACCCGGGCTCGCGCGCCCTCCAGACGAATCGAGGAGATGTAGCCGACTGGAATGCCCGCAACCAGAACCCGGGACTTGGCGACGAGTCCCTGAACATCGTCGAAGTACGCGTAGACCCCATACCCGGAGTCGCTATCCGATCGCTCGTCCACGTAGCGATAGACCGCAAAGGTGACGACCAGTCCGAGAACCACCATCAGGCCGACTCGGGCCGCGTTCCAACTCTCTCGCATAGAGCCGGCCGAATCGTAGTCGAAGCGGACCAAAACAGCTATCGCTGCATGCGCCAAGAACAAGGCTCACCAGTGCTTGCAGCGATGCGGAACAACCGCTATGGCTTGCAACTTGTCTGAGGGGATCGACGCGCTGACGGCAGCCGCACTGGG